>SEGN01000023.1 GCA_004211245.1 Variovorax sp. | reverse complement strand
GTGATCCCGGTGCTGCTGGCGCTGATCTTCATCCATTGATTCGCTTGTTCAAGAAAGAGCCGCTTCGTGAAAATCTCCTACGCACTCCCATCCCTCGCACTCGGCGCGCTGTTCAGCGCCCCTGCCCTGGCCGCAGGCCTCGGCGTGAGCATCGAAATTCCCCGGCTCAACGTATCGGAGTACCACCGTCCCTACGTGGCGGCCTGGATCGAACGCGCGGACAACACGCTGGCAACCACGCTCAGCGTCTGGTACGACATCCGCACCAAGACCAACAACCCCGAGGGCGAAGGCACCAAATGGTTGAAGGACATGCGCCAGTGGTGGCGCCGCGGTGGCCGCGAGCTCGCGGTGCCGGTCGACGGCGTCACGGGCGCCACCAAGCCCGCCGGCACGCACCAGCTCAGCTTCACCGAAGGCAGCGCTGCGCTGCCCAAACTGGCGCCCGGCAGCTACAAGCTCGTGGTGGAAGCCGCACGCGAAGTCGGCGGCCGCGAGGTCGTGAGCATCCCGTTCCAGTGGCCGCCCACTGCAGCAGCACAAGGTGCGGCCACCGGAAAAGAAGAGCTGGGCGCCATCAAGCTCGAACTCAAGCCCTGAGCACCGTCAGCGTCATTCGCCCCTTCATCCACACTTTCACCGGAGCCACTCCATGAAGACTTCCCTGCTCGCCCTCGCCCTCACCGCCGCATTGGGCACCGCCCACGCACACAACGCCTGGCTTCTGCCCTCCACCACGGTCTTGTCGAAGGGCGACGTGATCACGGTCGACGCTGCGGTGTCGAACGACCTGTTCGTGGCCAACCACAACGCGCTGCGCATCGACGGGCTGCAGATCACGGCGCCCGACGGCAGCATGCTCAAGGCCGAAAACGAGGCCAAGCTCAAGCAGCGCACGGTGTTCGACGTCAACGTGGCGCAGCCTGGCACCTATCGCATCGCGGTGCTGAATGGCGGCGCGTTCGCGAGCTGGAAGGACAAGGCGGGCCAGCAGAAGCGCGCCCGCGGCACGCCTGAGACCATTGCGAAGGAAGTGCCCGCCGATGCCACCGACGTGGTCATCACGCAATCGGCCGGCCGCATCGAGACCTTCGTCACGGTCGGCAAGCCCTCTCTGCTCAAGCCGATCGGTCAGGGCCTCGAGCTGATCGCCACCGGCAGCCCGACCGATCTGGTGAAGGGCGAAAAGTCGACCTTCATGTTGAACCTCGACGGCCAGCCGGCGAAAGATCTGGAGGTGACAGTCACCGCCGGCAACACGCAGTACCGCGACAAACTCGACGAACTGAGGATCAAGACGGACGGCAAGGGCCAATTCAGCGTCACATGGCCCGCCGCCGGCATGTACTGGCTCGACGTCAGCACCAAGGACACCAAGACCACCGTGCCGCAGGCCAAGGAGCGCCGCCTGAGCTATGCCGCGACGCTCGAAGTGATGCCTTGATGTCGCTCGTCCGCAGGCTCCGCGCATGAACGCGTCGTCACTTTCGTTCAACCCCGTCTGGCATGCGGCCGGGTATGCCAACGCAGCGACACCCCGGCGCTCCGATCCTGCGAGCCTGCATCACATCGGCGGGCAGACGATGGGGACGACCTGGTCGCTGCGTTTCGACAATCCGCGCATGGTGCCGCTCGACGTGGTTCGCGCTGCCGTGGAATCCGCTCTGGCACAGGTGGTCGCGCAGATGAGCCACTGGGAGGCGGACTCCGACCTGAGCCGCTACAACGGTGCGGGAGCCGGCAGCGTCCATGCGCTCGCCCCGGAGTTCGCGCGGGTGATGGCTTGCGCACTCCACTGGGCCGACGCGAGCGGCGGTGCGCTAGATCCCACGGTCGCACCGCTCGTCGGGCTGTGGGGTTTCGGGCCGCAGGGCGATGCAAACGCACGAACGCCTTCGCCAGAACTGCTGCGCGCCGCGCGGCTCGCCTGCGGCTGGCGTCGGCTCGGCTTCGATGCCGCCAACGCGACCCTGCGGCAGCCCGGCGGCCTGACGCTCGATCTTTCCGGCGTCGCAAAGGGATTTGCAGTCGATCACGTGGTCGAAACACTCCGGGCGCTGGCGCTCGAGAACCTGCTGGTCGAGATCGGTGGCGAACTGCGCGGTGAGGGGCGCCGTCCCGACGGCCGTCCGTGGACAGTGCAGCTCGAAGGGCTGCCGCACGCGGTCACCCTTGAAGGCCTGGCGGTGGCGACCTCCGGCGACCGCTGGCATCTGCGCGAGCAAGCGGGCCGCCGCTGGTCTCACACCATCGATCCGCGCAGTGGCGAGCCTGTCGACAACGCGCTGGCAGCCGTCACCGTGCTGCATCCCGAATGCGTGCATGCCGACGCGCTCGCCACCGTGTTGATGGTGCTCGGCGCAGACGATGGGCTGGCATTCGCCGATGCGACGGACGTTGCTGCGCTGTTCATCGAGCGCCAACCCGATGGCACTCGCATGCGCGCCTCGCGCGCCTGGACCGGCCGCCCGCACGCATGAGCCTCGACGTTGTCCGCAGCGCCGCGGCCGGCGGCACTGTGCTGGCGTACGCCGCGCTGTGCGCTGCCATCTGGTGGCGCGAACGCCGGCGCCATGCGGCCAGCGATGCCGCGTCCGATGCACTGGCAGGGGGCGCCGCCGCCCCGGCGCTCGTGGCGTTCGCCAGCCAGACTGGCCAGGCCGAAGCGCTGGCCTGGCAAACCGCGCGCGGGCTGCACGCGCTCGGGACACCGGTGCGCGTGCTCGCGCTCAATGCGCTGGATGCCGACGCGCTGCGCACGACACAGCGCGCAATCTTCATCGCCAGCACCTACGGCGAAGGCGATGCACCGGACGGCGCAAGCCTTTTTGTCGAGAACGTCATGGGCACTGCCCCGGTCGGACTCGGCCACCTTGCCTACGCGGTGCTAGCGCTGGGTGATCGCCAGTACCAGAACTTTTGCGGCTTCGGGAAGCAGCTCGACGAATGGCTCCAGGCTTGCGGGGCACGTCGGGAATTCGACCGCATCGAGGTGGACAACGCCGAGCCGGCCGCGCTCGCGCGATGGCAGGCTGAGCTCCGGTTGGGTCCTGCCGTCGAACCGGCGGCCGACGCAACGCCCTTTGCGCTCTGGCAACTGACGCGGCGCGAGCTTCTGAACCCGGGCAGCGCCGGCGCCGATATCTACGAGTTGGCGCTGACGCCACCGGCGGGAACCGCGGCCAGTTGGCAATCGGGTGATCTGGTGGAGATCGAGGCACCCGGCGACAGGCTGCGGCCGCGCGACTACTCGATTGCCTCGATCACCGCCGATGGCGCGGTCGAGTTGCTGGTGCGGCAGGAACTGCACCCCGATGGGCGCCTAGGACTCGCCTCCGGCTGGCTCACCGCCACCCTCTCGCACGGCGGCAGCGTGCCGATGCGCCTGAAGCCGCATCCGAATTTCAGGCTGGGCGACAACGCGGACCGGCCATTGCTGTTGATCGGCAACGGCACTGGCCTGGCAGGCCTGCGTGGCCACCTGCGCGCCCGCGCGGCCGCTGGTCAGGGCGACAACTGGCTGCTGTTCGGTGAACGCAACGCCGCACACGACTGGCTGTGCCGCAACGAGTTGCGGGCATTGCGGTCCGCCGGACTGCTGCGCCGGCTGGACATGGTGTTCTCGCGCGATCAGGCCGAACGGCTCTACGTGCAGCACAAGCTGCTCCAGGTGGCCGAGGAAGTGGTTTCCTGGCTCGATCGCGGCGCCGCCGTCTACGTGTGCGGAAGTCTGCTGGGCATGGCGGCCGGCGTCGATGCCGCGCTTCGGCAGATCGCCGGTCCGCAGCGGTTTGCTGCGCTCGTCGCGGCCGGCCGCTACCGGCGCGACGTCTACTGAGCCGGCATCCGCCGACCGCAGCGTGTGACTGCAATGCAACGCCACCTGAACTGCGAACGAAGAAACTGGGACAAAGCGGCTGGAAAGTTGTTGCGAGTGGTTATCATTTAACCCGAAGCGTTTCCGCTTTCCGCTCACCCAGCCAATCTGCTTGCCGCCTCCGGCCGCGCAATGCCAGACCCGCCAGTCGAGACGATTTCCTTTCTGTCTTTCGGAGTCCTCATGGCGTACATCAAGAGTCGCAAGCACGCGGTCGCGCGTTCTGTTTCCCCGTTCACCGGCGTTGCCGCAGCCACGCTGGTGGCCTTTGCGCTCCCCGCCGGCGCGCAGACGACGGGCAACACACTGCAGGAAGTCCAGGTGCGCGACTCGAGCGCGCCCGACTACAAGGCCGAAACGTCGGCCAACCCCAAGTTCACTGCACCGCTGGTCGACACGCCGCAGACCGTGCAGGTCATCCGGGAGCAGGTGTTGCGCGAGCAAGGCGCAACCACGCTGTCCGAAGCACTTCGCAACACGCCAGGCGCTGGCGCGTTCTACCTTGGGGAAAACGGCAACACCAGCACGGGTGACGCGATCTACATGCGTGGCTTCGACAGCTCGAGCAGCATCTTCGTGGACGGCATCCGGGATATCGGCTCGGTAGCGCGGGACACTTTCAACATCGAACAGGTCGAGGTCGTGAAAGGCCCGGCCGGCAGCGACACCGGCCGCACCTCGCCGACCGGCTACATCAACCTGATCACCAAGAAGCCCTCGCTGTCGGACAGCTTCCTCGGCTCGGTCAGCCTCGGGAGCGACAGCTTCAAGCGCGGTTCCATCGACTGGAACAAATCACTGAGCGGTTCCAACGGCATCGGCGCGGCGTTCCGACTCAACGCCGTCACGGAAGACGCGGACGTAGCCGGCCGGGACGTTGTGAAGAACAAGCGCTGGGGCATTGCGCCGTCGTTCGCATTCGGCCTGAACAGCCCGACGCGCTTCTACGTCGACCTTGTTCACATCAAGCAGAACAACATTCCGGACGGCGGCGTCCCGACCGTCGGTCTGCCGGGCTACACCAATCCGGATCCGCTCACCATCAATGCCGGCCTTCAGCGTCGCAGCTACCTGAACTTCGCGTCTCGCGTCGACTCGAGCAACTTCTACGGCACCTCGTCGGACTTCGACAACGTGACGCAGAACATGATCACGACGCGCATCGAGCACGACATCACGCCCGACGTCACGCTGCGCAACACATTCCGCTATGGCAAGACCGAGCAGGACTACATGCTCACCGCATTCATGGGCGGCGGTCTCACGTCTTCACGCGTCGGAACGACCAGTACTTACCGTGGGGTGCTGCCGGCCAGCACGGCAGGCTTCATCAATACATTCGTTCCAGGCACCACGACCGTTGCCGACCCGGCGCTGTGGACGCTGACACGCAACCTGCCGACCAACAAGACGCAGGAAAACACGATCCTGACGAACCAGACGAACCTCAGTGCCAAGTTCAACACCGGCAGCGTGGGGCACACCCTCAATGCGGGGGTCGAACTGATCCGCGAAGAGCAGGACAGCCTCGGCTACTACGGCCAAAGCGCAACGGTGTTCGGCGCGCCTGGCATCACCAACAGCGGCATGTGGCCCGCCGCGAACCTGTACGCGCCGAATTCGAACGTGGCCGGCTACCGGCGCATTCCCAACGGCACGACGACCGAGGGCACGACCACCACCATCGGCGCCTACGTGTTCGACACGGTCAAGTTCAACGAACAGTGGTCCCTGACAGGCGGCCTGCGCTACGACCACTACAAGACCGACTACGACTCGACCGCACTCAACGCCACCAGCGGCGTGCTCACCCCGAGTTCTTACGGCGTCTCGAACAGCCTTTGGACCGGCAAGCTGGGTGTGGTCTACAAGCCGACCGACTTCAGCAGTGTCTACCTCGCCTACGGCACGGCGGCACAGCCTCCGGGCGGCAGCAACTTCACCCTGGCCGCAGGCGGCACCGGCAACAACGCGAACCGCACCGACTTCCTGCCGCAGAAGACCAAGACCTGGGAACTCGGCACCAAGTGGGACGTGCTGAACAAGAAGCTCGCCTTGACGGCGGCCATTTTTCGCACCGATGTGAGCAACGAAGTGGTGCAGGACTCGGTCAGCGGCAATTACTACCAGACCGGCAAGAAGCGCGTCCAGGGCGTCGAACTCGGCGCAGCGGGCGCGATCACCGACAACTGGGGCGTCAGCGCCGGCTTCACCACCCAGGACACCAAGATCCTGAGCGGCCCGTCGGTGCTCGCCGACGGTGGTTCCGTCCTCGCCTACACGCCCAAGAACTCGTTCACGGCCTGGACGACCTACCGGTTGCCGATCGGCGTCACGCTGGGCTTCGGCGCCCGCTACAACGGCAAGCTGCATCGCGGCACCGACGGCGCGGTCGGCACGCCGAGCTACATCGACGCCTACTGGGTGTTCGATGCCATGGCCTCCTACCGCATCAACAAGAACGTCGACCTGCAGTTCAATGTCTACAACCTGACCGACAAGGACTATGTGGCGGCGATCAACAAGAGCGGCTACCGCTACACGCCTGGCGCGCCGCGAACCTACCGCCTGACCGCCAACTTCGCGTTCTGATCTCGCGCAACGGCTCGCACCTGCGAGGGTGCGACACTCGAGCCCCGGCCCTCCTGCCGGGGCTTTTCACCTTCAGAGGCCGCACTGGAAATGATGCTGCATGTACCCGAAGTGCTGACATCGGCACAGGTGCGCGAGTTGCGCACCGCCCTCGACGCCACCGACTGGATCGATGGCCGCCAGACCGTCGGCGAGCAAGGGGCCCGGGTCAAGCGCAATCGGCAGCTGCCAGAACATTCGCCGGTCGGACGCGAGCTTGGCAAGACGGTTTTGTCCGCGTTGGCAAACAGCCAGTTGTTCTTTTCCGCCGCCCTTCCCCTGCGCTTCGTGCCTCCCCTGTTCAACCGCTACGAAGGTGGCGAACACTATGGTCTGCATGTCGACGGTTCGGTGCGGTCGGTGCCCGGCACGGGCCAGCAGTTGCGCACCGATCTGTCGTGCACGCTGTTCCTTTGTGATCCGGAGGAATACGAGGGCGGCGAGCTCGAAGTGGTGGACACCTATGGCACGCACGAGGTGAAGCTCCCGGCAGGCGACTTGATCCTGTACCCGTCGACGAGCCTGCATCGCGTTCAGCCTGTGACAAGCGGTGCCCGGACCTGTTCATTTTTCTGGCTGCAGAGCATGGTGCGCGACAACCAGCAGCGCGGCATGCTGTTCGAACTCGATCAGCAGATCCAGAAGCTGCGCGCGCGCGTCGGCGACTGCGACGAAACGGTGGCGCTCACGGGTCACTACCACAACCTGCTGCGGCTCTGGGCCGATATCTGAAAAGCGGGAAATTGCCGCCTCTGGAAGTGCATGGTTATTGCAAATGCGAGAGATTCGTATTTATAATCGGGCCTTCACCAACAGCCAGCCAACAGCTGCCCTTGCCGCCATGATCGTTTGTGTATGCCGCCGAGTGTCTGACCGGGAGATCGCGCGCCACGCGCGCGCCGGCATGACGTTCGACGAGGTGCAGTTCGAACTTGGCGTGGCCACCCAGTGTGGCCGGTGCGAAGGTTGCGCACGCGATGTCGTCGCGCAATGCAGCGCATCGCATCCGGTGGCGTCATTGCACCGTGACGACGGGGTGCATGTGATCCAGCTTGCCAACTCCATCAAGGACGGCAACGCATGGAACTCTTTTCAGCACTCGGCGGCAGCCTGATTTTCGTGGCCGGCTCGGCCTGGTGGATTTTTCGCAAATAGCGGTTTCTGGCCGCGCCCGGGCACTTTTGGGCGCCTACTCTCGTCGAATGGCTGATCGTGTCTGACCGCTTCTCCGCTCCCACCGGACTTTCCCGCAACACCGTGATCGCGGGCGGCGTCGTGCTGTTTCACGTGGCGGCGCTGTGGGCGCTGCAAGCCGGGCTCATCCGCAAGGCGGCCGAAATCGTGATTCCGGTCGAAATTCTGAGCCAGATGATCGAGCCGCCCAAACCGGCAGAACCGCCGCCTCCACCTCCTCTGCCACCGCCTCCGCCCAAGCGAGAGGTCACGAAGACGCCGCCGCCGCCCCGGCCGCAGGCCATTCGCACACCGGTCCCGCCGCCGCCCGACGCGCCGACCGGCAGCGTCGAGCCGCCACCACCGCCAGCGCCCATTGCTCCGCCGGCACCGCCCGAACCGCCCGAACCGCCAGCACCCCCGCCGGCACCGCCGGCGCCACCTGCACCGAAGCTGGTCGAAGTCACCCAGGGCCAGATTCAGTACATCCGTGAGCCGCGGGTCGTGTATCCGGCGATGAGCAAGCGCATGGGCGAGACCGGCACGGTCATCATCGCGGTGTACTTCAGCAGCAACGGCCTCCCCAAGCGGGCCGAGATTTCCAAGTCCAGCGGCTATGACCGACTGGATCAGGCCGCGCGAGACGCGGTCATGGCCTCTCAGGTCACCCCGATCAGGCAGCAAGGCGGCAACGACGCCACCGTCTACATGTTCAGGGCGCCTTTCAATTTCACTCTTTCCCAGTAGTTTGGAGCAGCAGTTATGGATTCCCAGTTTGGCTTGATGAACCTCTGGTCGCAGGGCGACCTCGTCACCAAGGCCGTGGCGGTGCTGCTGATCGGCATGTCGCTCGCGTCGTGGATCGTGATCATCATCAAGGCGCTCGATGTCATTCGCTACAAGCGGATGGCCAATGCATCGTCGGATTTCTGGCACAGCGAAGATTTCGCCACCGCCTTGAACAAGCTTGGAAAGGACGACAGCAATCCGTTCCGCGCGTTGGCACTCGAAGGCCGCGAAGCCACGGCCCACCATCGCAACACCAAGGCGCACCTGCACGACACACTGGATGTGAGCGACTGGGTCACACGCTGCCTGCGCAACGGCATCGACGAGTTCACCGCACGCCTGCAAACCGGGCTGGCCATCCTCGCCTCGGTCGGCTCCACCGCGCCTTTCATCGGCCTCTTCGGGACGGTTTGGGGCATCTACCACGCGCTCATGAGCATCAGTTCCGCAGGACAGGCGACCATCGACAAGGTGGCAGGCCCGATCGGCGAAGCGCTGATCATGACGGCGCTCGGTCTGGCCGTCGCGATCCCGGCCGTGCTGGGCTACAACGCACTGGTGCGCGGCAACAAGTTCGTGCTGACCAAGCTCAACAGTTTCGCGCACGACCTGCACGCGTACTTCGTCACCGGGGCCCGGGTGCAGAGCAGCGAACCGGCCACCATCGTCCCGCTCAAGAAAGGCTGAACACCATGGCCTTCGGTACCCAGGACGAACCCGACGAGGTGATGAACGAGATCAACATGACGCCGCTGGTGGACGTCATGCTGGTGCTCCTGATCATTTTCATCATCACCGTGCCGGTGATGAAGCACGCGGTCAACATCGACCTGCCGCAAGCCAGCAGCGAGCGCGAGTTGACCAGGCCGGAGACGATCCTTTTCAGCGTCGCCGCCGACGGCAGCTACTACTGGAACGACCAGAAGATCGCCGATGCGGACCTGGTGCCGCGCCTCGCGGCCGAAGCCAACAAGGAGCCCCAACCCGAACTGCATATCCGGGGCGACAAGGACGTGCGGTACGAACGCGTGGCGCAGGCCATGTCGGCCGCACGCGAGGCAGGCGTGCGCAAGATCGGCTTCATTACCGAACCGAACCCCAAGTAGGAACACCCTTCGCACTCGATTTGTTCATCAAGTCGATTGACTTTTTTATTGAGAATAGTTATCATTTAGACATCGACTCCAAGGCCATCGCCATGCAAACCACCCTCACTTCTTTCTCCGTACTGAGCCATCCTTCGCTCGACCAAACGGGCGGTCGTGGCGCGGAGGTCAGCGGCAACCGGCCTGCCCCGCTGGTCGAAAGCGCAGCGCTGCTGCAAGGCAACAAGACCGTCGGCATCCTGCACAACGGTTCGCTCTACCGACTGCAGGCCACCAAACTCGGCAAGCTGATCCTCACCAAATAGGCAGAACGCATCAGCCGCCCCCAAGGCAAGTTTCATCGTGGGGCGACTCGAGGAGGCTCACTCTCCGAAGGGTCGTTTTTTGCTAGCCACCGGCTCGCCGACCAGCCATGCTTTTTTTTCACGACGAACACCCAACGACAAACGCCGACCTGAGGTCGGCGTTTTGCTTCTGAGCGCCTGCCGGGGCTTCAGAGCCCGAGTGCTGCAATACCCGCTTTGGCGATTTGAGCGTCTTCGTTCGATTTCACGCCGCTCACGCCCACGGCACCGATCACCTGCCCGTCCTTCACGATCGGCACGCCTCCCTCGAGCAAGCCTTCGACGCATGGAACGCTCAGGAACGCCGTACGTCCGCCGTTGACGATGTCTTCATAAACCTTGCTGTCGCGGCGCCCCATGGCTGCCGTGTGCGCCTTGGCCGGCGCGATGTGGGAGGACAGCGCAGCAGCACCGTCCAGGCGCTGGAGCCACAGCAAGTTGCCGGCATCGTCCGAGATGGCGATCGTCACGGCCCAGTTGTTCTTGAGCGCTTCGGCCTCGGCAGCTGCAGCGATGGCCTTGACGTCGGCGAGTTCGAGAAAAGACTTGGTTTTCATGGTCGGTTCGGTTGCGAATGGACCCCCGAGCATAACGACAGGGCAGCGCGGTTTTTGTTCCGTGCCCCCCTTGCCGACCCCTAAAATGCGCCCAACTGCAGTTCTGCAGTCCACAGGAGCATTCGGCAATGAACGACCGCGTCAACACCCTCGACACCTCCGCCGCCTACGGCCAGGCACTGCCTCAGGCAGAACGCCAGCGCGTGCTGCGAAACACCTACTGGCTGCTGGCACTCAGCATGGTCCCGACCGTGCTCGGCGCGTGGCTGGGCGTACAGACCGGCATCACACGCTCGCTCGGCGGTGGCCTCGGCCTGATCGTGTTTCTTGGCGGCGCCTTCGGGTTCATGTTCGCGATCGAGAAGACGAAGAACTCGGCAGCCGGCGTGCCGGTGCTGCTCGGCTTCACCTTCTTCATGGGCCTGATGCTCTCGCGCATGATTTCGATGGTGCTGGGCTTCAAGAACGGACCCGAACTCGTGATGACAGCCTTTGGTGGCACGGCCGGCGTCTTCTTCGTGATGGCTTCGCTCGCTACCGTGATCAAGCGCGATCTGTCCGGCATGGGCAAGTTCCTGTTCGTGGGCGTGCTGGTGCTTTTCGTCGGATCGATCGTCAACGTTTTCGTCGGATCCACGGCGGGCATGATGGCCATCTCGGTGGCGGCGATCGGCATCTTCTCCGCCTACATGCTCTACGACCTGAAGCAGATCATGGACGGCGGCGAGACCAACTACATCACGGCCACGCTGGCGCTGTACCTCGACCTGTTCAACGTGTTTCAGAGCCTGCTGGCGCTGCTGGGCATTGCGGGCGGCGAAAGAGATTGATCGGCTCAACGCCGTGCTGGATCGACAAGGGGCCTGAGGCCCCTTTTCTATTTTGCGATCACGCCAGGTCGAACACCGCCATCGACTCGACGTGCGCCGTGTGCGGGAACATGTTGATGACGCCTGCACTGCTGCAGCGGTAGCCGCCCAGGTTCACCAGCAACCCGGCATCGCGTGCCAGCGTGGCCGGGTTGCAGCTCACGTAGACAATGCGCTTGGGCGGTCTCCAATCACCGCGCAACTCGGGTTGCTCATGCAGGTCGACCACCGCCCTGGCGAGCGCAAACGCGCCCTCGCGAGGCGGGTCCACCAGCCAGCGATCGGCATGGCCGTCCGCAACCAGCATCGCGGGCGTCATGTCGAACAGATTGCGCGCCGCAAACGTGGTCGCGCACAGCGCCCGACCGGCAGCCATTGCGGCCCGGTTTCTTCGAAAGTTGTCGCTCGCGCGGGCCACCAGTGCATCGCTTCCCTCGATGCCGAGCACCTCCCGTGCGCACGTCGCCAGCGGCAACGTGAAGTTGCCGAGCCCGCAGAACCAGTCGATCACACGCTCGTCGCGCTGCACGTCGAGCAGGCGCAGTGCGCGCGTCACGAGCACGCGGTTGATGTGTGGATTGACCTGCGTGAAATCGGTCGGCTTGAATGGCATCGTGATGCCGAAGTCGGGCAGTTCGTAAGACAGTGCCGGCCCGCCTTCTTCCAGCAGCTTGACTGTGTCCGGACCCTTCGCCTGCAACCACCACTGCACCGCGGAATGTTCCAGTGCGAATGCCTTGAGCCGCGCGATGTCGGCATCGGACAGCGGTTCCAGGTGCCGCAACACCAGCGCTATCACGCCGAGCGTGGTACTGCCCGGTGCGTCGCCACAGGCGAGTTCGATCTGTGGGCAGGTCTCGCGCGCCTCCATCGAATCGATCAGCGAGCGCAACGGCAGCAGCAAAGCGCTCACCGGCGCCGGCAGTACCGGGCAAACGGTCATGTCGGCCACGTAGCTGCTCTTGCGCTCGTGAAAGCCGATCAGCGTCGTCCCCTTCTTGATCACATGCCGAACCGACAGGCGCGCACGGTAGCGGTAGTGCCAAGCCGGGCCTTCGAGCGGGCGCAGCATGTTGTCGGGCCTGACCTTGCCGAGATGCCACAGCGCATCCTCGAGCGCGCGTTGCTTGACCGCGACCTGCGCGGCCGCATCCAGATGCTGCATCTTGCAGCCGCCGCAGGCACCGGCGTGAAGGCCGAAATGCGGGCAGCCGGGTCGCACGCGCTGCGAGGACTCTTGCCGCAACGCCGTCATCACGCCCCGCTCCCAGCTGTTCTTGCGCCGCAGCAGACTCGTCTGGACTTCCTCGAAAGGCAGCGCACCTTCGACGAAGACCACCTTGCCGTCGGCCCGGTGTGCCACGCCCTGACCTTCGAGATCCAGCGATTCGATGTGCAGCCATTCGTCCGGGGACGACACGGTACTCGGCCTTGTCTTTTCTTCTGTGGGAATTGTCATGCGCCGATTGTCTCAGCGCAATGAAGGCCGAGCCGTCTAACGTGCCGGCAGATAGCGCGCCGGATCGACCGGTTTGCCCTGGCGGCGGATCTCGAAATGCAGCTTCACGCGGTCCGCGTCGCTGTTGCCCATCTCGGCAATCTTCTGGCCCTTCTGCACCGACTGGTCTTCCTTGACCAACAGCGTCTGGTTGTGGGCATAGGCCGTCAGGTAGGTGTTGTTGTGCTTGAGGATGATCAGGTTGCCGTAGCCGCGCAAACCGGCTCCGGCGTAGACGACCCGGCCGTCGGCCGCCGCCATCACGGGATCACCTGCCTTGCCACTGATGTCGAGCCCCTTGTTCTTGGCCTCGTCGAACCCGGCGATCAGGGTGCCATGCGTGGTCGGCCAGATCCAGCCCACGTCTTCGTCGCCAGCGGCGGCAGCGGCCGGCGCCACGGACGACGTGGTGACCGGCGGCTTGGTCGGTGGTGCGCTGGCGGCAGTGGCCGGGGCCGCTGCGGCGGCTGCGGCGGCTGCACCGGCCGCCACGCTCGACTGCGTTACAGGCCGGGTGGTTGCGCTGGAAGCGTCGGCGGTGGCCGGTGCCGACGGGCCTGCAGGCGGAATCACGCGCAGCACCTGTCCGACTTCGATCTGGTCGGGGTTGTCCAGGCTGTTCCAGCGGACGATGTCCTGCCAGCGCTGGCCGGTCTCGGTTCCGATGCGCCGGATGGTGTCGCCGGGCCGCACCGCGTAGTAACCGGGCTTGCCATAGTTCTCGATACCCGCAAGTGGCCGCCCCTGCGAATCGACAGTGAGAGGCGAGACGCCCGGCGTTGCAACCCCTGGGACCGGTGCCTTGGTCATGGCGCCGCGATCTTCGACCGGTGCGGGCGTACGTGGTGTTGCGCATCCCGCAATCACGATCGTCAACGCCAGCGCCATGCCGGTGACCCAGCTCCGATTTCCAAAACCCTGCATGTGTTCTTCCTTAAGCGATACCCGATTTTAGGGGGACAAAGTGAACCGCCTCCAGAATGCGGCGCTCCAGTCCCCGAGCGGTTTTGTCGATCACCACGAGGGCCTGCCCGCCGGCCGCCGAGTGGGTCGGGGCGACGATGCGACCGCCCACGGCCAACTGGTCGACCCAAGCATCGGGAATGGCCTCGCCGCCCGCCGCGGCGACGATGCCGGCATAGGGCGCACCCTTGACGAACCCGAGCATGCCGTCGCCCAGCAGCAGGTGCAGCGTGGCGATGCGGAACGGGCGCAGATTGCTGCGCGCCCTCTCGTGCAGACCGCGCAGTCGCTCGATGCTGTAGACCTCGCTGGCCACGTGGCTCAGCACCGCCGCCTGGTAGCCGCAGCCGGTGCCGATCTCGAGCACGCGGCCGAGCTTGTCGCCCGGCTTGCCGGCCAACGCTGGCGCGCCGAGCAGCAGCTCGATCATCCGCGCCACCACGTTCGGCTTGGAGATCGTCTGCCCCAGCCCGATCGGCAGGCTGGTGTCTTCGTACGCCTGGTTCACCAGCGCGCTGTCGACGAAGCGGTGTCGTTCCACCGTGCCCATCGCGCGCAACACGCGAGCGTCTCCAATGCCCTGCCCGGCCAGGCGCGCAACCATGCGTGCGCGCACCGCATCGGACGCCATCGAGGGCGTGCTGCTCACCGCCACAGGCCGAGCCGGTACGGCGGACGGCTTTCCACGCGTGGCAGCCGACGCCGTCGGCGTGAGTCGGACCGGGAAACTCGGGCGCTGGGTGGCCATCAGGCAACGAGACGCGCGACCGCGTTGCGCCACTCACCCAGGTTGGCGTGATCGGTGAGGTCGATCTGCAGCGGCGTCAGCGCAACATGGCCTGCGGCGGTGGCGTGAAAATCCGTGCCTTCGCCGCTGTCCTTGGCGCTGCCCGCGCCGGCAATCCAGTACATCGTCTCGCCGCGCGGGCTGTCCTGCGTGATCACTTTTTCAGCCGCATGGCGCCGACCCAGTCGGCACACCTTCACCGGCTGCAACTCTTCGATCGGACGATTCGGCACATTGACGTTCAGCAGGAACGCCGGGCCCTCGTGCATGCGCTCGCGTTCGATCTTCTGGACCAGCCTGCGCGCCACTTCGGCAGCCGCGTCGATGTGGGCCCAGCCCTTCTCGGTCTGCGAAAACGCAATCGCCGGTATGCCGAAAAGATACGCCTCCATCGCCGCACCGACAGTGCCCGAATAGATCGTGTCGTCGCCCATGTTGGCGCCATTGTTGATGCCGGAGACCACCAGGTCGGGCCGGTAGTCGAGCAGGCCCTTCAGCGCGATGTGCACGCAGTCGGCCGGCGTGCCGGTCACATAGCGAAAGCCATTGTGCGCGGTGTGCACGTAGAGCGGTGCGGCCAGGGTGAGCGCGTTCGACTTGGCGCTGTTGTTGTGTTCGGGTGCGACGACTTCGACATCGGCGATGTCTTTCAGCGCCGCATGCAGCGCGACGATGCCGGGCGCCTGGAAGCCGTCGTCGTTGGAGATGAGAATTTTCATGGCTTCGATCAGTGCGTCATTCTAGGGTTGCGTCCGGTCACGCCAGAGACATTGGCGCTCCCGGACCGGGCCGTATCATGACCGCCCCCCAAGGAGACCTCTGCATGCACGCATGGATTTGCGAGAACCCGACCGGCGTCGATGCGCTGACCTGGAAAGAACTGCCGACACCGCAACCTGGCCCCGGCCAGGTCCTGGTCGCGATCAAGGCCGCAAGCCTCAATTTTCCCGACCTGCTGATCGTGCAGAACAAGTACCAGATGAAGCCGGCGCTGCCCTTCGTGCCGGGTTCGGAGTATTCGGGCGTGATCGAAAAGGTTGGAGAGGGCGTGACCCATCTCGAGGTGGGCCAGAACGTGGCATGCCTGTCGGGCACCGGCGGTTTCGGCACCCACACGCTGGCCCCCGCCGCGCTGTGCATGCCTTTGCCGTCCGGCTTCGACCATGTGGACGCTGCCGCGTTCATCATGATCTATGCCACCTCGTGGCACGCCCTGATCGACCGCGCGCAGCTCAAGGCAGGCGAAACGGTGCTGATCCTCGGCGCGGCGGGCGGTGTGGGCACGGCGGCCATCCAGATCGCCAAAGCCGCCGGTGCGCGCGTGATCGCTGCAGCGTCCACTGACGAGAAATGCGAGCTGTGCCGGTCGATCGGCGCCGACCTCACCATCAACTACACCACCCATGCGTTGCCCGGTGGTTTCCGTGAAGCCATCAAGGCAGCGACCGACGGCAAGGGCCCGGATGTGATCTACGACCCGGTGGGCGGTGACTTCGCGGAGCCGGCGTTCCGCTCCATCGGCTGGCGTGGCCGCTATCTGGTGGTGGGCTTTGCCGCAGGCCCCATTCCATCCCTGCCCCTGAATCTGACATTGCTCAAAGGCGCATCGATTGTCGGTGTCTTCTGGGGAGATTTCTCAAAGAAGGAGCCCCGGGCAAATGCCGCCATGATGACCGAATTGATTCAATGGTACGGCGAAGGAAAGATCAAACCGGTGATCGACAGCACCAGACCGATGGCCGAACTGAAAGAGGCCTTTGCCCACATGGGTTCACGCGGCGTGAAGGGCAAACTGGTGATGGTGAACTAGGCGCCCGTCGCTGTCGCCATTAGAAAAGCCCGCGAATGCGGGCTTTTTGCATTGGCCAAAGGCTCAGATCTCGAAATCGGAGAGCGACTTGCCGGACGCCAGTGCCTCGGTCACCCAACGCGGCTTGCGCCCACGGCCGCCGGACCAGCTTTCGCCATTCGGACCGCGGTACTTTCCAACAGCCTTCGGCGAGGCCGCAACGGCGCTGCGCTTGCCGCTGGCGCCACGCGCGCTCAACTTGAGATCAGCGGCCGAAAGCCCGTATTCCGCAATCTTTTGCCGGACTTCTTCAATGACACCGGCACGCTCCTTGTTGCGCAGTTCCTCGGCCTGCTTGCGCAATTGCGCGATCTGCTCGTCATGCTTTTGAATCTGCGAATTGATATCGGCAAGAGAGGTCATCGCTGCTTTCCCGGAATTGAAAGCAAAAATTCTAATTCAGAAACAATTCCCTTCCAGAGACAAGACATAAAAAAACGCGCCGGTCAGAGCAACCGGCGCGTTTCAAATGTTTTGGGGTGGCTGATGGGACTCGAACCCACGACGACCAGAATCACAATCTGGGACTCTACCAGCTGAGCTACAGCCACCAAAGAAGCTTTCGATTGTAGCGTCAAAAACTAGCGAGTTGGCTCGGCCGGGCGCGGCACCAGAATCTCGGCCTTGAACCTTTGCTTGAGCAGGTCGTAATAGGCTGCGTTCTCGGCCGCAGCGATGACTTGCGCGTACTGTCCCGCCTCCTGCTGCGCGACGTCCGGCGTGGCCGGCGCGCGCGGAACGACCTTGTTGACGCGCACCACCGCGTAACCTTGCGCCCCGAGATCGACGCCCGTCCAGGCCGGCAGTTTGTCGATGTCGGCGCGCAACGCGCTTTCGATCACCGGTGCCGGCAACGATTGGGGCTCCAGACGCGAAACCGTCACCGGCGTGGCGAGCCTGGCGCCAGCGGCGTCGGCCTGCCAGGCCTTGAGTCGCGCTTCGCCTTCCGCTTTGGCCAGCGCAGCCGCCCGCTCGGCCACCAGCAAGCTGCGCGCCTTGTCCTTCACTTCTGCCAGCGGCAATGTGCGCGCCGCCGCGTACTTCGTGACGCGCCCCGACGCGAGCTGGCTCGCCCCGACCTCGATCGCTTCGGTGTTGTGCTTGCGCTCCAGGGATTCCGGCGCGAAAAGAGCGCTCAGGAAAGTGCGGTTGGCGAGTGCGCCCGTGGCACCGGATGCCGGCGTGCGACCGACATTGGATGCGGTCTGGATCTTCAGCTTGAGCTTGTCGGCAGCGGGCTGCAGGCTGTCAGGCTGCTGGTAGACGAGGTCGGTGAAGCTCTCGGCGGCCTTGGCAAACTCTTGCGTGGCCTGTTGCGCTCGCACCTCGTCTTCGATGCGCGCACGCACCTGCTCGAAGGCCGGCACCTGTTCCGGTTTGATGTCCACCAGATGGATGATGTGGTAGCCGAATTCGGTCTCCACCACCGGGCTGATCTCGCCCTTGCGGAGGGCGAACATCGCATCTTCGAAAGGCTTGACCATGGCACCGCGGGTGACGAAGTCAAGGTCTCCGCCCTTTTCCGCAGACCCCGGGTCCTGGGAGTTCTTGCGCGCAATCTCTGCAAAGCTCGCCGGCGACTTCTTCACGTCGGCCAGCAGTTGCTCGGCACGGGCCTTGGCCTTTGCGCGCTCGGCAGCGGGGGCACTGGCCGGCGCCGTGAGCAGGATATGGCTCGCGCGGCGTTCTTCCTTCGTTCCGAAGCGAGACTTGTTCTGTTCGTAGTAGGTCTTGACATCGCCTTCGTTGACCGCGATGTTCTTTTTCACCGCGTCCAGGTCGAGCACGATGTATTCGACGGTCGCCTGCTCCGGCGCCTGGAACTGTGCTGCGTGATCCTTGTAGTAGGTTTCGACGTCCGCATCGCTGACAGTGACCTTGTCGTTGAAATCAGCCGTGGGAAAACGTGCCACCTGTACTTCGCGCCGATCGTAGAACGCGTTGATGGTGGCGTCGGCTTGCGCCTTGCTGGCAAAAGCGGAACCGGAAATGCCCTGCAGCACCTGCTGGGTGGCGAGCTGCGCCCGGATAGAGGCTTCATACTGCTCCGGCGTCTGTTGCGTCGTGCGCTGGAACAGTTCGCGGTCGAACTTGCCATCGGCACCCCGGAATGCGGCCAGCCCCTGGTCCTGCGCGAAGATGCGCGCGAGTTTGTCCTCCGACACGGTCATGTGCGTCTTGCCGGCGGCAGCCTGCAAGACACGGTCGCGCACCATGCGTTCGAGTGTGGCGTAGCGCGCGGCGTCGGTGTCCAGCAGCGCGGCATCGATGCTCGGCGATTGCTGGCGAATGCGGTCGACCTCGCTGCGATGCTGCTGGTCCCATTCGGGTCGCGTGATGTCGCGGCCATCGACATGGGCGACCTTCTCGCCCTTGCCTTCGCCCCGGTTGTAGCCCTCCAGACCGAAAAGCACGAACGAGGGAATGATCACAACAAAAAAGGCGAACAACGTGTTCGCCTTTGCATCGGTTGGTGGGTGCTGAGGGGCTCGAACCCCCGACCTACGCCTTGTAAGGGCGCCGCTCTACCAGCTGAGCTAAGCACCCCACCGGACAACCATTGTCTCAGTTCAGCGCGTCTTTCAACGCCTTGCCGGGACGGAACTTCGGGATCTTGGCGGCCTTGATTTTAATCGCTGCGCCGGTGCGCGGATTGCGACCGGTGCGGGCGGCGCGCTTGCCCACTGCAAAAGTACCGAAACCGACGAGCGACACCGAGTTGCCTTTCTTCAGTGTGGTGCGAATCGCGCCAATGGTGGATTCCAGCGCGCGCGTCGCAGCAGCCTTGGAAATGTCGGCGTTCTTCGCGATGTGCTCTATGAGTTCGGTCTTGTTCACAAGGGCCTCTTGTCGAAAAAAAAGTTGATCGGGTGCAACGCCGACTGCATGACCGACCCCGGGATGGTGCCTGCGGCGCGGTGGGTGGAAGGATGGCAGTCTCGGCGCGTCGGCAGCGCACTGCCGACAGGGATTAAAGCCACTGGCCCACAGGGTGTCAATACGACACGCGGCCGTTGGGCACAGCGAACCCGGAGATTTTAGAGGCGTTTCGTGAACTCCTCTTCAAAGCGCCGCGGCGATCGCCCTTCCGAGATCGATCGTGCCGGCGGTCCCACCGATGTCGGGCGTGCGGGGGGCGCCGCTGGCGGGTGCGAGAACAGTCTCGATCGCGCCCAGGATCGCATCGTGTGCAGCCTTGTGGCCCAGAAACTCCAGCATCATTGCGCCACACCAGATTTGCCCGATCGGATTTGCGATGCCCCTGCCCGCAATGTCGGGTGCCGACCCGTGCACCGGCTCGAACAGCGAAGGCGTGGTGCGCTCCGGATTCAGGTTGGCACTCGGCGCGATGCCGATGGTTCCCGTGCAGGCCGGTCCGAGGTCGGACAGGATGTCGCCGAACAGGTTGCTCGCGACGACCACGTCGAAGAAGTCGGGCCGCTGCACGAAGTGCGCGGTGAGGATGTCGATGTGGAACTTGTCGAGTGCGATGTCGGGATAGTTCTTCGCCATGGCCGCCACGCGCTCGTCCCAGTACGGCATGGTGATCGAGATGCCGTTCGACTTGGTCGCGCTCGTCAGATGCTTCTTCGGCCGCGACTGCGCGAGTTCGAACGCGAACTTCAGCACGCGGTCGACGCCGATGCGCGACATCACCGTTTCCTGCACCACGATCTCGCGCGGCGTGCCCTCGTACATGCGCCCGCCGATGCTCGAGTACTCGCCTTCGGTGTTCTCGCGAACGATGTACATGTCGATCTCGCCGGGCAGGCGCGGAGAGCCGTCACGCCGCACCACGGGCGCGACGATGCCGGGCATCAGGCGTGCGGGACGCAGGTTGATGTACTGGTCGAACTCGCGGCGGAACAACAGCAGCGAGCCCCAGAGCGAGACATGATCGGGAATCTTCTCGGGCCAGCCGACCGCACCGAAAAAGACGGCATCGTGCCCGCCGATCTGGTCCTTCCAGTTGTCGGGCAGCATCTTGCCGTGCTTCTCGCAATAGTCCCAGCTCGAGAAGTCGAAGTGATCGAACTTCAGATCGATGCCGAACTTGCGCGCGGCCGCGTCCAGCACGCGGATGCCTTCGGGCATGGTTTCCTTGCCGATGCCGTCGCCTGCGATGACTGCGATTCGTTGGGTGCTCATGGGGTGGTGTCTCCGGGTCAGGATGAAAAGAAAGGCAGGGCCGCTTCGGCGACTTGCCGGGGTGCTTCTTCGGGCAGGTAATGTCCGCACGGCACGGATCGGCCGGTCACGTGCAGTGCTCGCTCGCGCCACAGTGCGAGCACGTCGAAGCAGCGTCCAACCGCGCCATGGGCGCCCCACAGCACCTGCAGTGGTTGGGTGAGGAGCCGACCGGCAGCGATGTCGGCCCGGTCGTGGTCGAGATCGATCGAGGCCGAAGCGCGGTAGTCCTCGCAGATCGCTTGCGCCGTGCCCTCGATGGCGGCGCAGCGCTCGTACTCGGCCAGTGCTTCGGGTGTGAAGGGTGAAAGTCCGGCATGGCGGCCGCCCATCACGCTGCGCACGTAGCGCGACGGGTCGGAGGCGATCAGGGCTTCCGGCAGCGGAGGCGGCTGGACCAGGAAGAACCAGTGCCAATAGGCGCGTGCGAAGGCTTCGCTGGTGTCACGGTACATCGCCAGCGTGGGCGCGATGTCCAGCAACAGGAGGCGACTGACTGCTGCGGGATGGTCGGCTGCGAGCCGGTGCCCGACACGTGCGCCGCGGTCGTGCGCCAGCACGCCGAACTGCGCAAAGCCGTGGTGTTGCATCACGGCCAGCGCGTCGAGCGCCATTTCACGCTTGCTGTAGGCGACATGATCGCCGCCGCCTTGCGGCCGGTCCGAATCACCGTAGCCGCGCAGGTCCATCATCACCAGCGTGAAGTGCGCTGCAAGCAATGGCGCCACGCGATGCCAGATCGCATGCGTCTGGGGATGGCCGTGCAGAAGCAGCAGCGGTGCGCCCCGGCCGCCGATGCGGCCGTGCAGCCGAACCGGACCGCGCTGCACATTGAAGGGGGTGAACGAATCGAGCACGCGCCGATTGTGCGTTGCGCAGGGAACGGCATCAAGCAACAATGCGCCAACTCATAATTTCCCTGATGGCACGAATTGATCGCAACGACCTGGAGCTGATGCAAGCCATTCGATCGCAGGGCAGTCTGGCCGCAGCGGCACTATCGCTCGGGGTGGTGCCTTCGGTCGTGACCAAGCGGCTTGGCGCGCTGGAGGCGCAACTCGGACAGCGCCTCTTCGAGCGCACCACGCGGCGGCTGAGCCTCACCGGCGAAGGCGAGGCGCTGTGCCTGCATGCCGACGAACTTCTCGGCGGCTTCGCCGCGCTCGAAGCCGAGATGGCCGAGCGACAGGATGCCCTGAGCGGCACGCTGCGATTGGCGGCCACGTTCGGCTTCGGCCGGCGCTGGGTCGGGCCGGTGCTCGCGGCCTTCCAGGCAGAACACCCCGCCCTGCAGATCGAACTGCAGCTGACGGAGCAGTTGCCCGATCTCGGCGCCGAGGGTTTCGACGGTGCGGTGTGGCTCTGGAGTGTGCAGAACCGGCACGCAAGCGACTGGGTCACAAGGCGGATCGCCCGCAACCAGCGCGTGCTGGCCGCATCGCCCGCCTACCTGGAGCGGCGCGGCACGCCGGGCGATCTTTCGGCGCTGGCCGCGCACGACGCGCTGGTGGCGCGCGAAAACGGTGGCACGTCGCCGAGGCCCTTCGACTTATGGACACTGCGGCACGCGCGCGACGCAAGCACAGCGCGCATCCGCATGAAAGGCGTGCTCGCCAGCAACTCGGGCGAGATGGTGCGCGACTGGTGTCTGGATGGGCGCGGCATCATGTTGCGCAGCCTCTGGGACATCGCGCCGCAACTCGCTTCGGGCGAGTTGGTGCGGGTGCTGCCGCACTACGCGATGCCCGATGCCGACATCCACTGGGTCGCCCCCTGGCGCCCGAAGACGCCGCGCCGTGTGCGGCTTCTGATCGACTTTCTGGTGAACGCATTTCGCAGCGAACCGTGGAAGGCCGATCCGAAGGTGCCGGCCCCCCGGCCGCGTCCGCGCAGAGGCTAGTCCGGAAGCGACCGCGGCCTGCCAGCCAGGCGGCGGCGCCGTGCCGTCATTTGGCCTTGGCCCGGATCTCCGGAATGGCCTTCTGCAGGTAGTAGACCATCGACCACACCGTGAGCACGGCCGAGAGCCAGATCAGCCACTGACCCCAGCGGCCGGTGTCGATCACCTTGAACAGCACGCCGTCGAACAACAGGAAAGGGATGGCCACCATCTGCACCACGGTCTTGACCTTGCCGATCATGTGCACGGCCACGCTCTTGCCGGCGCCGATCTGCGCCATCCATTCACGCAGTGCCGAGATCGCGATCTCGCGGCCGATGATGATGAGCGCCACGAAGACATCGGCGCGCTGCAGATGCACCAGCACCAGCAGCGAGGCGCACACCAGGAACTTGTCGGCCACCGGGTCGAGAAAGGCGCCGAAGGCCGACGTCTGGTTCAGCTTGCGCGCCAGGAAGCCGTCGAGCCAGTCGGTGGCTGCGAACACGATGAACATCACCGTGGCGATCCAGTTGCGCGTCGGCGCGTCGAGCGGCAGGTAGAACACGCCCACGATGAGAGGGATCGCGACGATGCGCGTCCAGGTCATGATGGTGGGAAGCGTCCAGAACATGCGACCGATTGTGACGTGGTTCAGTGGAGGGCCTTGTAGATCTCTTCCGCAAGGTCGGCCGCGATGCCGTCGACCGACGCGATATCTTCGACGCTCGCGGCCGCGACGCCGCGGATGCCGCCGAAACGCTGCAGCAGACGCGCGCGCCGTTTCGGCCCGATGCCCGGAATGTCTTCGAGCTGGCTGCCACCGACGCGCACCTTGGCCCGCTTGGCGCGCATGCCGGTGATCGCGAAGCGGTGCGCCTCGTCGCGGATCTGTGCCACCAGCATGAGCGCTGCCGAATCGCGGCCCAGGTAGACCTTGTCGCGGCCATCGGCGAACACGAGCTCTTCGAGGCCGACCTTGCGGCCCTCGCCTTTCTCGACGCCGACGATCAACGACAGCGGCAGTCCCAGTTCGCCGAACACCTCGCGCGCCATCGACACCTGACCCTTGCCGCCGTCGACCAGCACCAGATCGGGCATGCGCGATGCCTTCGTGTTCGCCGGGGCGTCGGCGCCGGCGCCGTCGGCATCCCCGGGCGTGGGTGCGTCGGTCTCCGCGGCCATCGCCTCGGCCAGCCGTGCATAGCGGCGCGTCAGGACCTGCCGCATCGCCGCATAGTCGTCGCCCGGCGTGATGCCTTCGATGTTGTAGCGGCGGTACTCGCGGTTCTGCATCGCATGGTGCTCGAACACCACGCACGAGGCCTGCGTGGCTTCGCCGGCGGTATGGGAGATGTCGAAACATTCGATGCGCAGACTGTCGAGATCGTCGGGGGCCAGTTCCAGCGCGTCCACCAGTGCGCGCGTGCGGGCCTGTTGCGAACCCTCTTCGGCCAGCAGACGCGCGAGCTGCAGTCCGGCATTGGTCTGCGCCATTTCCAGCCAGTGCCGACGCTGCTCGCGCGGCTGGAACACGGCCGTGATCCGGATGCCGGCCTGCTGCGCCACCGCCTCGATCAGTTCCCGGCTCACCGGCTCGCTCAGCACCAGCGTGGCCGGCACCGGTACGTCGATGTAGTGCTGCGCGATGAAGGCTTCGAGCACCTGCACCTCGATCGGGTCGAGCACCACAGGCGGGGCGCCCTCGGCGACGTCTTCCGCCTCGCCGTGATGCATCTGCGCTGCATCCTCCACGTGCACCGGGAAGTAGGCCCGGTCGCCCAGATGCCGGCCGCCGCGCACCATCGCCAGGTTGACGCAGGCCTTGCCGCCCTGCACCTTGACCGCGAGGATGTCGACGTCCTTGTCCGACGCGATCTCGATCGACTGCTGGTGCAGCACGCGCGAAAGCGCCGACATCTGGTTGCGCAACTCGGCGGCCTGCTCGAACTCGAGCCGCTCGGCGTGCGCGGTCATCCGGTCCTCGAGCGTGCGCAGCACGATGTGCGTGTCGCCGTTCAGGAAGGCCTCCGCGTTCGCCACGTCCTGCGCATAGGCCTCGGGTGCGATGTAGCCGACGCACGGCCCGGTGCAGCGCTTGATCTGGTACAGCAGGCAGGGCCGCGTGCGGTTGGCGTACACCGTGTCTTCGCAGGTGCGCAGCTTGAACACCTTCTGCAGCAGCTGGATCGATTCCTTGACAGCCCAGGCGCTCGGGTACGGCCCGAAGTAGCGGTGCTTGCGGTCGGTCGCGCCCCGGTAATAGGCCAGCCGCGGGAAAGTGTGCGAGGCGATCTTCAGATAGGGGTAGCTCTTGTCGTCGCGAAACAGGATGTTGTAGCGCGGCTTGAGCGACTTGATGAGGTTGTTCTCGAGCAGCAGCGCCTCGGCCTCGGAGCGCACCACCGTCGTCTCCATGCGCACGATCTTGCTGATCATGTGGCCGATCTCGGGGTCTGCTGGCGGCTCGCCCGTCAATTGGCGACACAAGGCGACGCGGTGCGCCTCTGGGTCGACGATGCGGCGGCGCTGCAATGGATGGCGCCGGCCGGCCACCGGGGCATCGAGCTGGTCGACTGGGGAAACCCGGCAGCGGTGCACCGTGCCGCGGGCGCCGGCGCGCCGCAGGTTCTGGTCGAGGCGTTCGGTTGCGACCCCGCGCCTGAACTGATCGCACGCTTTGCCCTCCACCCCGGCGCCTGGATCAATCTCGAATACCTCTCGGCCGAGCCCTGCGTGGAGCGCCTGCACGGCTTGCCCTCCACCGTGTTCCGCGGCCCCGGCGAGGGGCTGACCAAGCACTTCTTCTATCCCGGCTTCACCGACCGAACCGGGGGCCTGTTGCGCGAGGCCGGTCTGGACGGAGCACGCGCCGGGTTCGATCGCGCTGCATGGCTCGCCGCACAGGGCATCGAATGGCACGGCGAACGCCTGCTGACGCTGTTCTGCTATGAACCGCCGGCCCTTCCCGCGCTGCTCGCAACGCTCGCTGCGGGCAGCACGCCGACGCGCCTGCTCGTGACGCCGGGCCGCGCCGCCGCGGCCGTGCGTGCGGCTTCGCCCATTGCGGGCGATGCGCTGGCGCTGGAATGGCTGCGGCCGCTGCCGCAGGCGGGCTTCGACGAACTCCTCTGGAGCGGCGACCTGAACTTCGTGCGCGGCGAGGATTCGCTGGTGCGCGCGCTGTGGGCCGGCGCGCCGCTGGTCTGGCAAATCTATCCGCAGGACGACGACGTGCACCACGTCAAGCTCGAAGCGTTTCTCGAATGGTTCGAAGCGCCGCCTTCGCTGCGCCTTTTCCACCGGATCTGGAACGGCCTCGTGCCGGGCGCCCTGCCCTGTCTGGACGACGAAACCCTGGCCGAATGGGCCGCCGCGACACGGGCTGCGCGGGCGCGGTTGCTCGCGCAGGACGATCTTGTGACGCGCTTGCGCCGGTTCATCGCCCAAAAAAGCTAAAATCGCTGGCTTTGCGGATTTCAGGCCCGGGTTTCAAGTGAGCCCCACCGGCCTTCCGCTGAACCCGCCGCGGGAACATGCAGCATCAGGCCAGGAGGCCTTCTGACGCAGCGAGCGGCCCAACACCCAGAGACCCTGATATGAAAATCGCTCAAGAAATCCGCGCCGGCAACGTCATCATGCACGGCAAGGACCCGATGGTCGTGCTCAAGACCGAGTACAGCCGCGGCGGCCGCAACTCCGCCACCGTGCGCATGAAGCTCAAGAGCCTCGTGGCCAACTTCAACACCGAGCAGGTGTTCAAGGCAGACGACAAGATCGACCAGATCGTGCTCGACAAGAAGGAATGCACCTACTCCTACTTCGCCGATCCGCTGTACGTCTGCATGGACGAGGAATTCAACCAGTACGAAGTCGAAGCCGAGAACATGGGCGACGCGCTCAACTACCTCGAGGACGGCATGACGCTCGAAGTGGTGTTCTACGAAGAGAAGGCCATCTCGGTAGAGCTGCCGACCAGCGTGGAGCGCGAAATCACCTGGACCGAGCCGGCCGTCAAGGGCGACACCTCCGGCAAGGTGCTGAAGCCGGCCAAGATCTCGACCGGTTTCGAAGTGCCCGTGCCGCTTTTCGTGGCGCAGGGCGACAAGATCGAAATCGACACGCGCACCGGCGAGTACCGCAAGCGCGTCTGAGCGTTTCGCGGTGCACCGTTTCCAGCCAAGGGCTCCTTCGGGAGCCCTTTTCCATGGGCCGGCGCATGGGCCGGCGGACTGAACCGGATGCCCGGGCGGCTGGCAGGCGCGTAAGCTGATGCGATGCACGTCGACTCCGCCCTGCCCGCCGTCCGCACCGAAACCGATGGCCCCGTCACCACCATCGTCCTGAGCCGGCCGCACTGCCGCAACGCCGTCGACGGTCCCACGGCCGCGCTGCTGCGCGAGGCCTTCGAGCGCTTCGAGGCCGACGACGGCCAGCGCGTGGCCGTGCTGTGGGGCGAGCACGGCAGCTTCTGTGCAGGCGCCGACCTGGGCGCGGTGAACGACCCGGCCCGGCGCCATGAACTCGATCCCGAAGGCGGCGGCACCGGCCCGATGGGCCCGACCCGCATGGCCCTGAAGAAGCCCCTGATCGCGGCCATGGCGGGCCACGCGGTGGCCGGCGGGCTGGAGCTGGCGCTGCTGGCCGACCTGCGCGTCGCCGAAGCCGACGCCGTGCTCGGTGTGTTCTGCCGCCGTTGGGGCGTGCCGCTGATCGACGGCGGCACGGTGCGACTGCCGCGCGTCGTGGGCATGGGGCGTGCGCTCGACCTGATCCTCACGGGTCGGCCCGTCGCCGCCGAGGAGGCGCTGGCCATGGGCCTGGTCAACCGCGTGGTACCGCGTGGCCGGTCGCGCGCCGTGGCCGAGCAGCTGGCGCGCGAGCTCGCCGCGTTCCCGCAGCAATGCATGCTGGCCGACCGCGCCTCGGCATACGGGCAGTGGAGCCTGCCGCTGGCCGAGGCTCTGCGCGCCGAGGGCCGGCATGGCGTGCCGATCGTCGAGGCGGAAGGGGCCGCCGGCGCGGCGCGCTTCGTCCAGGGTGCAGGGCGCCACGGCCAGTTCTGACCGCCGCCGCGCCGTGGCCCGAGGCTTGCTGCGCGCACAATCACCCCATCCATCCAACGACGCCGGTACCCCGCCCGAATGAGCCAGAACAAGACGCACGACCTCCACGACAAACGCCTGGCCGATGCCTGGGCCACGCTGCAGGCACATTCCGACAGAGGGCTGCCGCTCGATCCCGATCCGTCCCGCCTCGCCTTCGCCGACCCCGAATTCCTGCTGCGGCGCGAAACGCGGGGCCTGCGCATGCAGCTGGAACTCATGAAGCCGGACATCGAGATGCGCGCCCATGGCATCGAGAACACCGTGGTGGTGTTCGGCAGCGCGCGCTTCCGCAGCAAGGAAGAGTCCGACGCGCTCATTGCACGGGCCGAACTCGCCGGCGACGCGGTGGCCACGGAGCGCTTCAGGCGCCTGGCGCGCGGCTCGCACTACTACGAGGAAGCGCGCGCCTTCGGCAAGATGGTGGCCGAATACAGCAAGGAAAAGGAGCCCGAGGATCAGCTCTTCATCTGTACCGGCGGCGGCCCCGGCATCATGCAGGCGGCCAACCGGGGCTCGTTTGAAGGTGGCGGCCTCAACATCGGCCTGGCCATCGCATTGCCGATGGAGGAAGAAGCCAATCCCTACGTCACGCCGGCGCTGAGCTTCAAGTTCCACTACTTCGCGATTCGCAAGATGCATTTCATGATGCGCGCCAAGGCGCTGGTGGCGTTCCCGGGCGGGTTCGGCACGCTCGACGAACTGTTCGAAGTCATCACGCTGGTGCAGACGAAGAAATCCAAGCCGGTGCCGATCGTCCTGTTCGGCACCGAATACTGGAAGAAGCTGCTGGACTTCGATTTCCTGGTCGACGAAGGCGTGATCTCGCCGAACGACGTGAACCTGTTCGAGTACGTCGACGCACCGGCCGACGCCTGGGACGCCATCAAGCGTTTCTACAAGCTCTGACGATCAACCCAGCCACCGCGGCAGCAGCTGCACGGTGGCGATCGCGATGAGCGCCTGCACGGCCGCGCAGTGCCACATCAGCCCGCTGTTGTCGAGCGTGGCGCGGGCCTGCGGCGCGAGCCGACCGCTCCAGGAGCGCGCCAGCACATACGCGCCCATGATCGCCAGCACGGCGCCGTGGAACACCTGGTAGCCGAGCAGCACGCCGACCGTCGCGCTCCAGGCCTGCGCGGTCGGGTCGAGCCCGGCGCGCCAATGCCCGCCCACGTCGAGCGCGATCGCGCCGGCGCTGCACAGCATCGCAAACGCCACCAGTGCACGCACGCCGCGCTGGCGCCGCGGATCTGCAGCCCGCCGCAACGCACGACCGGCGGCCAGCATCGACAGAGATCCGGCCACCCACAGCGCGCCGGACGCCCAGGCCCAGCGCGCGGCCGGCAGCGCCGCACCGGGCGGCGGGCAGACATCGGCAGCCATCGAGACGTGCAGGTGCGAGAACAGGAAGGACGCATACACGGTCATGTCCACCGCGATCAGGATGATCATCGCCCACCATGAATGCGACGCTCGCCCGATCGCGCCGACCGGCAGACGCACGCCGTCGGCCACTTCGACCGTCGCGGCCGGCGGCACGGTGTCCGATTCCCAGAGCCAGCACACAATGCCGACGAGCGCCAGCAATCCGCAACCGAAGGCGAGCACCACCTGTTCGACTGTCAGCAGCAGAAAGAAGCCGGCGGTGCCTGCTGCGGCGACGAACGGCCACCAGCCGTCGCCGGGCAGGCGCAGCAGGTGCAATGGACGCGCGTCGCGCCAGTGCGTCACCAGCGTCTCGCGGCCGCCGAACACGGTGCCCGGCAGCCAGTGGCGTCCGGCCTCGACCTCCTGCGGCAACGATGGCCGGTGCCACAGCGGCTCGTGCGATGACACCTGCGGAATGCTGCGCACGCCGTAGTCCCGCGGCGGCAGCCATTCGAGCGTGCCGGCGTTCCACGGGTTGCCGTGATCCTGCGCGGGTCGGCGCAACGTGCGCGCGGCATCGACGAGGAACAGCAGCACCCCCAGGGCGAACGCGAACGCACCGACGGTCGAGAGCAGGTTGAGCGCATTCCATCCCAGGTCGGCCGGGTAGGTGTAGACACGCCGCGGCATGCCGAGCAGGCCGGTGATGTGCATCGGAAAGAACGCCAGGTTGAACCCGCCGAACATCAGGCCGAACGCCCAGCGGCCCCAGCGTTCCGACAGCCGATGGCCGTTGAACACCGGTGCCCAGTAATAGAAGCCGGCGAACACCGGGAACACCATGCCGCCGATCAGCACGTAGTGCAGATGGGCCACGATGAAATAACTGTCGTGCGCCTGCCAGTCGAACGGCAACACCGCCACCATCACGCCGGTGAGCCCGCCCAGCACGAAGATGAAGTGAAAGCCCAGCAGGAAGAGTGTCGGCGTGTTCAGCGTGACCCGGCCGCGCCAGAACGTCGCGATCCAGGCGAACACCTGGATGCCGCTCGGGATCGCCACGATGAAGCTCGCGGCGGACACCACCAGCATCGACACCGCACCGAGCCCGGCCGTGAACATGTGGTGCGCCCACAGCGCGAAGCTCACCAACCCGACGCCGACCAGCGCCGCGACAACGCCGCGGTACGCAACCAGCGGCGTGGCGGCCAGCGTGGGCACCATCATCGACACCATGCCGGCCGCAGGCAGGAAGATGATGTACACCTCCGGATGGCCGAAGAACCAGAAGAGGTGCTGCCACAGCAGCGGGTCGCCGCCGCGTGCGGGAATGAAAAAGGGCCAGTCGAACGCGCGTTCGAGTTCGAGCAGCGTGGTCGCCGCGATGATGGCCGGAAACGCGAACACGATCATCAGCGCGCTCACGAGCATGGCCCAGGCGAACACCGGCATTTTGGCCAGCGTCATGCCGGGCGCTCGCGTGAACAGGATGCCGATGATCAGCTCGATCGCGCCCGCGATGGCAGAGATCTCGATGAAGCCGATGCCCAGCAGCCACCAGTCGGCGCCGCGCCCCGGCGAGAACTCCTTGCCGGTGAGCGGCGGGTACATGAACCATCCGCCGTCGGGCGATTGCCCGAAGAACAGGGTGCAGAAAAATGCCAGCCCACCGATCGCGTAGGCCCAGAACGCATAGGCCGACAGGCGCGGGAACGGCAGGTCGCGCGCGCCGAGCATGCCGGGCAGGAGGTACACCGCGATCGCCTCGACGATCGGGACCGCGAACAGGAACATCATCACCGTGCCGTGCATGGTGAAGAGCTGGTTGTAGGTCTTCGCATCGACCAGGCCGTTGTCGGGCACCGCGAGCTGGGCGCGGATCACCAGGCCCAGGATGCCGGCCAGCACGAAGAACACCATCGCCGTGACGATGTAGAACACGCCGATGTGGGTGTTGTTGACGGCCGAGAGCAACCGCCACCCCTTCGGTGCCCGCCAGGCACGCTCGAGCGCCTCGCGTTCGCCCTCGGGTCGGGGCAGGCCACAGGGCAGTGTCATTGCAGTTCTCCCAACCAGTTCGCGATGGCCTGCAGCGCGGCCGGCTCGATCCTTCCGTGCGACGACGGCATGCGCGCGCCGGGCTTGAGCTGCTGCGTGTGAGCGACCCACGCCAGTCGTTGCGCCGCATCGTTGGGCACCGTGCCGGCGCCCAGATACAGGCGGCTGCCGACGTGGGTGAGGTCCGGGCCGAGCCGGCTCTCGGCGCTCACGCCGCGCACGGTATGGCAGGCGTTGCAACGGTTGGCCAGGAACGCCTCGCGCCCGCGGTCGAGCGCCGACCCCGCGGCCGGCCGGGCCTGTGCGGCGAGCCATGCATCGAACTCGGCCGGCGTCTGCGCCACCACGTGCAGCGCCATTCGCGCATGCTGCGCGCCGCAGTATTCGGCGCACTGGCCACGCCATACGCCCGGACGGTCGGCCTGCAATTGCAGATGCTGCACGCGGCCGGGAATCGCGTCCATCTTGCCGCCGAGCGGCGGCACCCAGAAGCTGTGGATCACGTCGGCGCTGCCCAGGCCGAAGTACACCGGGCGCCCTGCCGGGATGCGAATCTCGTTGGCCGTCACGATCTCGGCACCGGTGGCGGGGTCGCGGTAGCGAACCTCCCACCACCACATGTGGGCGGTGACGCCGACGATCAGCGCGTCCTTCGGCGGCGCGACACGCCACGGCGGCCGGTGCCACTCGCTGTACGCGAAAAGCGCAGTCAGCACCACGACCGGGAAGACGACGCCACCGCCGATCACCCAGCGGCGCACGTCGACGGTGCCGGGTGCGCGGCGCGAGGCCCGCCACAGCAGCAGCATCACGCCCAGGAAGATCGCACCCGCGCCCAGGACCAGCACCCCGCCGACGCCCACCAGCGTCTCGGCGACCGGGCCGGCGGCATGCAGGGCCGACTGCGAGGCGGGCGCGTCGTTCATTCGAGCGAGAGCAGGTAGCCCGCCATGGCGCGCGCATCGTCGAACGCGTCCTGCGCCGACAGGGAAGCGCTCCGTCGCGTCGGACAATGACGCCAGATATGGGCACCGCCAAGACCTTCCTGCTCACGATCGCGGCGCTCGCGCTGGCGGCCGGCGGCGTGGCCGCAGCAATGGTGTACGGGGGTCTCTACAACGTCGCCTCCACCGAGCAACACACGCAGGTCGTCTACTCCGTGCTCGAGACGGCAATGCGCCAGTCGGTGCGGCTGCGGGCGCGCAGCATCGAGACGCCCAGGCTGGACGATGAGCGCATGGTGCAACACGGCGCCGCCTGCTTCCGCGACAAGTGCGTCCAGTGCCATGGCGCCCCGGGCGTCGCGCAGTCGGACATCGGCAAGAGCATGCAGCCCGTGCCGGGGCCGCTCGTCGATGCGGGGCAGCGCTGGCGACCACGCGAGCTGTACTGGCTCACGCGCCACGGCATCAAGATGAGCGGCATGCCGGCCTGGGAATTCCATCTGAGCGACGAGGATCTCTGGGCGACGGTCGCATTTCTCGCACGGCTGCCCGACCTGACCCCGCAGCAGTACGCCGCAATCACCGAGGTGCGGGTGGTGCCGGGCGGCAGTGCGCCGGTCGCGCCGGGCGCAGCGTCCTGCGGGCGACTGCAGGCCGCGCCCTCGCAACCGGCCGATCTGCAGCGCGGCAAGCGCGCGCTCTACCAGTACGCCTGCAACGCCTGTCACACCATTCCGGGCGTGACAGGCTCCACGCCCCATGTCGGCCCGCCGCTGGACGGCATGGCCCGGCGCAGCCTGATCGGCGGCAAGCTCGCCAACACCCCCGAGAACATGGTGCGCTGGCTGCGCCATACGCGCGAGGTCGACCCGCTGACCGCGATGCCCGACATGGGCGTGAGCGAACGCGATGCGCGCGACATCGCCGCCTATCTCGCAACGCTGGACTGACGCCCGCGCGGCCGACCGCCCTCAGCGGGGTGGATCGACCCGCAGCCCCCACACGGCCCGGGTGCCGGCCGCCACCACGCCGCCCACCAGCCAGAAGACCCCCGCCACGCCGATCACCGCGCCGGCGGCGCCGAACAGCATGGGCATCGCGACGCTCGAGGCATTGAGCGTCATGACACGCAGGCCCAGCGCCTCGCCGTGCCGCGCGTGCGGCGTGATCTGGTGCAGCATGCTCATCACCATCGGCTGCACCGCACCGAGCGCAATGCCGAGCATCACCGAACAGGCGCCCATGCCGAGCGCCGATGCCATGAAGGGGTAGATCGCGAAGACGCCTGCCGTGATCACGTTCGACACCGTGATCACCATGCGCTCGCTGACGCGCGACGCGATCATCGGAAGCACCACGCGGATGCCGGCCGCCGCCACCGCGAAGGCCCCGAGCAGCGAACCGATGACCGATGCACTCAAGCCGCGCTCGTGGCCGAGGATCGGCAGCACGAAGGTGTGCACATCCCACGAAGCCGACTGCAGCCAGTTGACGAACAGCAGCCGCCGGAACATCGGTTGACCGAGCAGGTCCGTGGCACGCGGCTTCGGCGCACCGGGCGGCGGCGGCGTCATCGGCAACTCGCGGGTGCCGCGCGCCAGCAACCAGCAGACCAGCGGCAGCAGCGCCGCCAACCCGAAAGCCATCCGGTAGCCCGCCAGCGCGCCAGGCGTGGCGCCGGCGTGGTCGATCAACAGACCTGCGGCGAACGGCCCGACGAAGTTGGCAGCGGCCGGCGAAATCGCCAGCCAGCTGAACACCTGCTTGAGCTGGGTCGGATGGGCGGCTGCGCGGCCCACATGGCGCTGCAGCGCGATGACCGTGATGCCGGTCGCGCCGCCGGTCAGCAGCGCCGCCAGACACAGCACCGGGAACACCGGAAACGCCGCCGCCATCGCGGCCCCTGCCGTGGCCGCGCCGACCGCGATCGAAAGCGGCAACTTCAGACCATGACGATCGGCGAAGCGACCCGCCGGCAACGCCAGGAACACCTGGGTGAGCGCGAACAGCGACAGCATCACGCCCACCGCCGCCGCGCTGTAGCCCTGCTGCAGGGCCAGCAAGGGCGCCGCGAGCCGCGTGCCTGTCATCGCCGCATGCAGGCACACCTGCGCGAGGATCAGGCGCAGCAGCTCGGGCGTCACGGGGCCGGGTCGCCCTCGTCGCCAGCCGACGGCAACAAGGTTTGAGCCTGCGCGTCCGGCAGCGTCTCGACCTGCCGCAGCGCTCGGTGCATGACGTTGCTGCGGGTCTGCGCCTGGTCGAGCGTGTTGAGCACTGTCTGGGTCTGCGCCTTGACCTTCGACAGCACGTCGCCGAACTTGCTGAACTCGGCCTTGACGGCACCCAGCACCTGCCAGACCTCGCTGGACCGCTTCTCGAGCGCCAGCGTGCGAAAGCCCATCTGCAGCGAGTTGAGGATGGCGAGCAGCGTGGTCGGTCCCGCCAGCGTGACCCGGTGCTTGCGCTGCAGGCCCTGCATCAGGTCGGGGCGGCGCAGCACTTCGGCATAGAGCCCTTCGGTCGGCAGGAACAGGATCGCGAAGTCGGTGGTGTGCGGCGGCTCGATGTACTTCTCTTCGATGGCTCGCGCCTCGAGCCAGATGCGGGTTTCGAGCGCGCGGCCGGCCAGTTCCGCCGCCACCGGGTCGGCGCGCTGCTGCGCATCGAGCAGGCGCTCGTAGTCCTCGTTCGGGAACTTCGCGTCGATCGGCAGCCACAACGGTTCGCCATCGGCCTTGCGGCCCGGCAGCCGGATCGCGAAGTCGACCGTGTTGCGGGTGCCGGGACGGGTCGCCACCTGGGCTGCGTACTGCTCGGCCGCGAACACCTGCTCCAGCAACGCGCCGAGTTGTGCCTCGCCGAAGATGCCGCGCATCTTGACGTTGGTCAGCAGGTGCTTCAGGTCGCCCACGCCCTGCGCCAGCGTCTGCATTTCGCCGAGCCCCTTGTGCACCTGCTCCAGCCGGTCGGCCACCTGCTTGAAGCTTTCGCCGAGGCGCGCCTCGAGCGTGCTCTGCAGCTTCTCGTCGACGGTCTTGCGCATCTCGTCGAGCTTGGCGGCGTTGCTCTCCTGCAGCTGTGCGAGCTGGCGTTCCATGGTCTCGCGCACTTCGGCCAGGCGCCGTGCGTTCGATTCGCTCAGGCCCTGCAATTGCGTGTTGAGCGTGTCGGCCAGTGTCTTCTGAAGAAGCGTGAGCTGCTGGGCGAAAGCGTCGATCTGCGCGTTCTGCGTGCGCGTCGCCTCTGCCCCCTGTTGCACCAGCGCCGCCTGGAAGCTCGCGAAATTCTGGCCCAGCTCCTGGCGCGTGCCGCGTGACGAATCGCCGATTTCCTGGCGCAGCGCACGTCCCGCGCTGTCGTTGGCCGAAGCGAGCGCCGCGAGCAACTCGGCATGGCGATCGGCCGGCGGCTTGCGTGCCAGCAGCCATACGACGAGCAGAAAGTTCAGCGCCGCAAGTGCCAGCAAGGCCCAGAGGCCCCATTCGGTGTCAGCCACGACCATCTCGTGTCCGTTCAACGCGTCAGCACGGCGGGATTGACCGGCGTGAGCGCCTTGCCCTGCGTCAGGAAACCGACGAGGTTGTCGGTCGCCAGGCCGGCCATGGCGCGGCGCGTCGGCACGGTGGCGCTGGCGATGTGCGGCGTGAGCACCACGTTCGGCACGGTCAGCAGATCGGGATGCACCTTCGGCTCGCCTTCGAACACGTCGAGGCCGGCCGCGGCGATGCGCCTTTCGCGCAGCGCCAAGGCGAGCGCCGCATCGTCGACGATGCCGCCGCGCGCGATGTTGATCAAGGTCGCGGTCGGCTTCATCAGCGCCAGCTCGGCAGCGCCGATCGTGTGGTGCGACGCAGCGGAATACGGCACGACGAGCACGACGTGGTCGGCGGTCTTCAGCAGTTCTTCCTTGCTCGCATAGCTGGCCTTGCAATCCGCTTCGAGTTGCGCGTCCAGGCGTGACCGGTTGTGGTAGATCACCTTCATGCCGAAACCGTGCGCTCCGCGCTTCGCGATGCCCTGCCCGATCCGGCCCATGCCGATGATGCCGAGCGTGCTGCCGTGGACGTCGGAGCCGGAGAACATGTCGTAGGCCCACTTCGTCCACTTGCCGGCCCGCAGGTAATGCTCGCTCTCGGTGACGCGGCGCGCCGTCGCCATCAGCAGCGCGAAGCCGAAGTCCGCCGTCGTTTCGGTCAGCACATCGGGTGCATTGGTGCCGACCACGCCGTGTGCGGTCATCGCATCGACGTCGAAGTTGTTGTAGCCGACGGCCATGTTGGCGCAGATCTTCAGGTCGGGGCACGCATCGAGCAGTTCGCCGTCGATGCGCTCGCTGCCCGTGGTGAACACGCCCTGCTTGCCCTGCAGCCTCGCGATGAATTCCGCCTTCGACCAGGCGGCATCGTCCTGGTTCGACTCGACTTCGAAATGTTCTTCGAGCCGGGCGATGGTTTCAGGAAAGATCGCGCGTGCGACCAGGACTTGGGGTTTGTTCATTTCAGCGGAAGAAGATGAAAGTGGTGGCGACGAACAACGGCACCAGGATGGCGACCGACCATCCCATGTACCCGAAGAAGCTCGGCATCTTCACGCCGCGGCTCTCGGCGATGGCCTTGACCATGAGGTTCGGCGCGTTGCCGATGTAGGTGTTGGCGCCCATGAAGACGGCGCCGGCGGAGACCGCGGCCAGTGTGGTCGCGTAGGTTGTCATCAGCGCCACCGGGTCGCCGCCCGCGGTGTTGAAGAACACCAGGTACGTGGGTGCGTTGTCGAGAAAGGAACTCAGGATCCCGGTCGCCCAGAAGTACATGGCCGGGTCGGGCTGGCCGTCGGGCCGGGTGACGGCCGACACCACGGCGCCGAACGGGCCCTGGGTGCCGGCCTTGAGCATGGCGATGACCGGGACGATCGTCAGGAAGATGCCCGCGAAGAGCTTGGCCACCTCGAGCATCGGACCCCATTCGAACTGGTTGTCCGCATGCACCTTCGAAGGCGTGACCCTGATCGACAACAGCGTGATCGCCACCAGCCCGATGTCGCGCACGAGGCCCGGCAGCCCGACCGGCGTGCCGGCGACGTCGAACACCACCGGGGACTTCCAGATGCCGCTCAGCAACACGAAGAAGACGATGCCGGCCAGCAACCAGAAATTGCGCGCCCCTTCGAACGCGATGCCGGGGCGGGTGTCGGGTGTCGGGTCGACCGGCAGGACACCTTCGCGGCGGTAGAACCATGTGTCGATGGCATAGAAGATCGCCAGCAGCGCCGCCAGCAGGAACAGCGTGTCCGGCAGGATGTTCTTCGCCGTCCAGAAGAATTCCACGCCCTTCAGGAAGCCCAGGAACAACGGTGGATCGCCCAGCGGCGTGAGCGATCCGCCGATGTTGGACACGATGAAGATGAAGAACACCACCACGTGCGCCTTGTGCACGCGGTTGTCGTTGGCGCGGATGAGCGGCCGGATCAGCAGCATCGATGCACCGGTGGTGCCCATGAAGCTGGCCAGCACCGCGCCGATCGCCAGGATCGCGACGTTGAGTCCGGGTGCGCCGTGCAGGTTGCCGCGGATGTGAATGCCGCCAGCCACGGTGAAGAGCGCAGTGAGCAGGATGATGAACGGGATGTACTCCGCCAGCAAGGCATGCACGATCTCGTGCGAGGTCGCCGATGCGCCGAATCGCAGCGCAAAAGGCAGCAGGAACGCGAGTGCCCATGCTGCGGCGACCTTGCCGTAATGGTGGTGCCAGAACGTTGGCACCAGCAGCGGCATCAATGCGATCGACAGCAGCAGGCCGGCGAACGGCACACCCCACAACGGCGAGAGTTCCGCCCCGTTCATGCCGCCGCCTTCGGCGCTTCGATCTCGAACACCTGCCGCAGATAGGCCAGGTACTTCTCGTCCTCGCACATGTTCTTGGACGGCGTGTCCGACAGCTTGGCCACCGGCTGGCCGTTGCAGCGGATCATCTTGATGACGATCTGCAGCGGCTCGTAGCCGAGGTCGTTGGTGAGATTGGTGCCGATGCCGAAAGCCAGCTGGCAACGTCCGCGGAACTGCTGGTAGAGCTCGATGGTGCGCGGCACCGTGAGTCCGTCGCTGAAGATCAGCGTCTTGGTACGCGGGTCGACCCGGTTCGCGACGTAGTGCGCCAGCATCCGCTCGCCCCACTGGAACGGGTCGCCGCTGTCGTGGCGCGAACCGTCGAACAGCTTGCAGAAGAACAGATCGAAGTCGCGCAGGAACGCGCTCATGCCATACACGTCGGACAAGGCGATGCCGAGGTCGCCGCGGTATTCGCGGCCCCACATCTCGAAGCCGAACACCTGGCTGTCGCGCAACCGCGGGCCGAGCGCCTGGCAGGCCTGGAGGTATTCGTGCGCCATGGTGCCGAGCGGAATCAGGCCGAGCTTCATCGCATACAGCACGTTGCTGGTGCCTGCGAACTGCGGGCTGCGCTCGCCGAGGCGGGCCGGCACGGTCACGGCGCCGAGTTCGCGGCTCAGCGTGCGCAGCACCTCCTCGTGCCATTCCTTGGAGAAGCGGCGGCGGGTTCCGTAGTCGGCAATCTTGAGGTCGGCCAGCCCGTCGCCGCGCAGTTGCTCTATCTTCGTGGCGAGTCGCCGCCGGCCTTCTGCGAGATCGGGCTGCGGCTGCGTGTTGCGGAAGTAGACCTCGTTGACGATCGCGAGCACCGGGATCTCGAACAGGATGGTGTGCAGCCACGGTCCCTGGATGCGGATGTCGAGCGTGCCATCGGCTTGCGCAACGATGTCGATGTACTTCTCGTTGAGCTTGAACAGACCGAGAAAGTCGACGAAGTCGCTCTTGATGAATCGCATCGAGCGCAGGTACGCGAGTTCGGCGTCCTTGAACTGCACCGAGCAGAGATGCCTCACCTCCTCGCGTATCTGGTTGGCGAAACGGGCCAGATCGACGCCGGGATTGCGGCACTTGAAGCGGTACTCGACCTGCGCGCCCGGGAAGTGGTGGAGCACCACCTGCATCATCGTGAATTTGTAGAGGTCGGTGTCGAGCAGGCTGTGAATGATCATGGATGGCAAACCGCTTTGTCGCTGGGTCTGCCGGCATTATCACGGCCCGCGTCAGCAAGTGCCTACGGTCCCTTCCCGGCGCGTCCTACCGGGTTTTCGCAAGGCACGCTGCACATTGCGAACACGTTGGCAAACAGGCCGACGCCTCAACCGCAATGAAGGAGATAGCACCATGAACAAGGACACCGTCGAAGGCAACTGGAAGCAGCTCAAGGGCAAGGTCAAGGAGCAATGGGGCAAGCTGACCGACGACGATTTCGACGTCATTGCCGGCAAGCGCGACCAGCTGCTGGGCCGCATCCAGGAGCGCCACGGCATCAGCCGCGACGAAGCCGAGAAGCAGGTCAGCGAGTGGGAAACCCGCGATGGCCGTACGCGCGACGCCCTGTGGTTCGAGCGCGTCTGATCTCTTCACCCAATTCACAACTCCAGAGGGAACTCACCATGAAAAAACATCTGCTGATGCTCGCCATCGCTTCGTCCTGCATGATCGCCGGTCAGGCCAGTGCCATGACCAAGGACGAATACAACGTCGCCAAGGAAAAGATCGAGGCCGACTACAAGGTCTCGAAGGCCAAGTGCGACGCCATGAAGGACAACGCGAAGGACGTGTGCGAGAAGGAAGCCAAGGGGACCGAGAAGGTCGCCAAGGCCGAGCTCGAGCAGGCCTACAAGCCGTCGAAGAGCCACGCCAAGAAGGTGGCCGAAGAGAAGGTCGACGCGATGTACGAGGTTGCCAAGGAAAAGTGCGATGACCAGTCCGGCGACGCCAAGAGCGCCTGCATGAAGCAGGCCAAGGCGGATGAAGCCAAGGGCAAGGCCGACATCAAGGCCATGAAGATGTGATCGGTTGATCCGATCCGAGAAAGGCGCCTGCGGGCGCCTTTTTCTTTGGGGGGCGCTCAGGTGATGAGGTCAGCCACCACGCGGGCGAGCGCGTCGGGCAAGGCCACGGGTCGGCGGGTCGCGCGATCCACGTAGACATGCACGAAGTGGCCTTGCGCCGCTGCCGTTTGCGCCCCTTCGGCAAACAGGCCGATCTCGTAGCGGACGCTGGATCGTCCCGACTCTGCAACCCGGATGCCGGCCTCCACGTTTTGCGGGAATGCCAGCGGCGCGAAGTAGTTGCACCGGGTCTCGACCACGAAGCCGATGGTGTCGCCGCGGTGGATGTCGAGTGCACCCCGCTCGATCAACAGGGCGTTCACCGCGGTGTCGAACCATTCGTAATAGACGACATTGTTCACGTGACCGTAGGCGTCGTTGTCGGCCCAGCGTGTCGCGATGCTGCGAAAGACGCGATAGCGGCTGCGGTGCTCGGGTGTGGGTTTGGGGGCGCGCTCCATGGCGCGGCATTCTGCCAGCCGCGATTTAGAAGACGCCCTCTAGATTGCTGCATTGCAGCAAAAAAGGGTTGATAGAAATGACCGGCGACCTATACTTCGGTCCATGCTGCGGCGCAACATAAATGCGGATGTCAGCGAAACGTCAACCACTTTCTAAACCTCTGGAGCACACCATGGCACTGACCGCTGACCAATTCCTCGCCGCCCAAAAAGCCAACCTCGAAACCCTGTTCGGCCTGACCACCAAGGCCTTCGAAGGCGTCGAGAAGCTGGTCGAACTCAACGTGACGGCCTCCAAGGCTGCGCTGACCGAAGCGCAGGGCACCGCCCAGGCCATGCTGAGCGTCAAGGACGCGCAGGAACTGCTCGCACTGCAAGCCAGCCTGTTCCAGCCGCTCGCCGAGAAGACCACCGCCTACAGCCGTCACCTGTACGACATCGCCCAAGGCACCGGCGCCGAATTCAGCAAGGCTTTCGAAGCCAAGGCTGCCGAAACGCAAGCCACCATCGTCGGCCTGGTCGACAGCGCTTCCAAGAACGCACCGGCCGGCTCGGAAACTGCCGTCGCCATGATGAAGAGCGCCGTGGCTGCCGCCAACAACGCGTTCGAATCGGTTCAAAAGGCCGTCAAGCAAGCTTCCGACGTCGCCGAAGCCAACTTCACCGCCGTGTCGACCTCGGCCGTGAACGCTGCCAAGAGCACCGCCCAGACCGCTTCGCGCAAGCGCTGAGCCCAAACTACAAGTTGTCTCCTTGGGTCCTCCCGGATCCAATTCAGGGCCCTGTCTCCGGACAGGGCCCTTTTTTTGTTCGTCGCAGCTTTGCTCTAATGCTTCTCCTCACATCAAGGAGATTTTTCTATGCAGATCGAAGGCAAGGTTTTCATCGTGACCGGCGGCGCCTCGGGCCTGGGCGAAGGCACGGCGCGCATGCTGGCGGCCAATGGCGCGAAGGTCGTCGTGGCCGACATGCAAGCCGACAAGGGTGCTGCCGTTGCAGCCGAGATCGGCGGCGTGTTCATGAAATGCGATGTGAGCCAGGAAGCCGACGGCCAGGCCGCCGTCGCTGCGGCGCTGCAGCTCGGCAAACTCATGGGCCTGGTCAACTGCGCGGGCATTGCGCCGGCCGAAAAAACCGTCGGCAAGAACGGCGCGCATGCGCTGGCCGTGTTCGCCAAGACCATCACGGTGAACCTGGTCGGCAGCTTCAACATGATCCGGCTGGCGGCCGAGGCGATGTGCAAGAACGAGCCGGAGTCGACCGGCGAGCGCGGCGTGATGATCTCCACCGCCTCGGTCGCGGCCTACGACGGCCAGATGGGGCAGGCAGCCTACTCGGCTTCCAAGGGCGGCGTGGTCGGCATGACGCTCCCGATCGCGCGTGATCTGGCGCGCAACGGCATCCGCAACATGACGATCGCCCCCGGCATCTTCGGCACGCCGATGCTGTTCGGCATGCCGCAGGACCTGCAGGACGCACTCGCCGCCAGCGTGCCCTTCCCGTCCCGCCTCGGCACGCCCGAGGACTACGCCAAGCTGGCGAAGCACATCATCGAGAACGACATGCTCAATGGCGAAGTCATTCGCCTGGACGGGGCAATCCGGCTCCCTCCCCGGTAGGCGCACGGGCGCTGCCGGTGCGCTCCAGCCGCTCGTACTGCGCGATGACCTGGGCGCCGAACAGCACCAGCATCGCGGCAATCTCCAGGCTCAGCAGCACCACGATGGCGGTGGTCAGCGAACCGTAGACCACGTTGATCTGCGAGAGCGTCGAGAAGTACCACACCAGGATCCGGCGCGTCACTTCCCACAGGAGGGCCGCCGTCACGCCGCCCAGCAGCGCGTGGCGCAACGAAAGGCGCCCGACCGGCATGACGAGGTAGAGCGAGGTCAGCATGAAGATCTCGCCGCCCAGCCCGAGCAGGTAGAGCAGCAGCCCCGACACGCCCGACAGCGACCAGCTGCGCCCGAACAGATCGACACTCTCCTGGCCGATCAGCTGCAGTGCGCCGGACACCAGCGTGACCAGCATGAGCCCGATGCACAGGCAGAGGATGTAGAGATACGGCATGACCAGCGACAGCAGCGCGTGGCGCCGGTGCAGTGCGCGCCGATGGTGGAAGATCACCGCCATCGCGCTCTCGAGCACCGAGAAGGCGAGCGAGCTGAAGAACACCATCGTGACCAGCAGGACCGGGCCCAGCACGTCCCGGTGCGCCATGAAGTTGGACAGTTCGCCCACCACCGCCCTCGACTGCCCGGGCAGCAGCCATTCGAGGTAGCGTCCCACGGTGGCGAGCAGTTCGCGCTGGTCCATGAAATGCGACATGGCCATGACGCTGACGATCAGCAACGGGACGATCGAGAGCAGCGCGTAGTACGCCACTGCACCCGCCAGCAGCAGACCCTGGTTGGCCTTGAACGCCTTCAGCGCTTCCCACACGAAGCGCAGAGGATGGCGCAGCAGCGGCGCGGCGTGAGCGAATGGGCGTTGCATCGAGGGCAGTATGCCGCCGCCCGGTACGGGCACCATGGCTTGCGTATGATTTGCCGCTCCCCGCCTACATGACCATCCCCGCCTCTTTCATCCAGGAACTCATCGCGCGCGCGGACGTGGTGGAGATCGTCGGGCGCTATGTTCAGCTCAAGAAGGCCGGCGCCAATTTCATGGGGCTGTGCCCGTTCCACGGCGAGAAGTCGCCCTCGTTCTCGGTCAGCCCGACCAAGCAGTTCTATCACTGCTTCGGCTGCGGCGTGCACGGCAATGCGATCGGGTTCCTGATGGAGCACGCGGGCATGGGGTTCGTCGAGGCAGTGCACGATTTGGCGGGCCAGTACGGCATGCAGGTGCCGGAGGACGACGCCTCGCCGGAGGAACGCGCGCGCGCCGCAGGACAGCGCCAGAAGCAGGCCACGCTGTCGGAAGTGCTCGAGAAGGCCGGCGAGGCGTACCGCAAGCAGCTGAAGCAGTCGGTCACTGCCATCGACTACCTGAAGGGCCGCGGCGTTTCGGGCGAGGTGGCGCGCGAATACGGCATCGGCTATGCCCCGCCCGGATGGCGCACGCTGGCCAGCGTGTTCCCCGAGTACGACGACCCGCTGCTGGCCGAGAGCGGCTTGGTCATCGTCGGCGACGACGGTGAGGACAAGCGCTACGACCGTTTCAGGGATCGCGTGATGTTCCCGATCCGCAACGTGAAAGGCGAATGCATCGGCTTCGGCGGCCGGGTGTTGGGCGACGAAAAGCCCAAGTACCTCAACTCGCCCGAGACGCCGGTTTTCAGCAAGGGCCGCGAGCTCTACGGCCTGTTCGAAGCGCGCGCCGCCTTGCGCGACAAGGGCTACGCGCTGGTGACCGAGGGCTACATGGACGTGGTGGCACTGGCGCAGCTCGGTTTTCCGAACGCGGTGGCCACGCTCGGCACCGCCTGCACGCCCGAACACGTGCAGAAGCTGTTCCGGTTCACCGATTCGGTGGTGTTCAGCTTCGACGGCGACGCGGCCGGCCGGCGCGCCGCGCGCAAGGCGCTGGACGGCGCCCTGCCCTTCGCCACCGACGTGCGCAGCGTCAAGTTCCTTTTTCTGCCGGCCGAGCACGACCCCGACAGCTTCATTCGCGAGTTCGGTGCCGATGCGTTCGCGCGGTTCGTGAGCGAGGCCACGCCGCTCAGCCGCTTCATGCTCGAAGCGGCGCGCGAGGGTTGCGACCTCGGCAGCGCCGAAGGCCGGGCGCACATGACCGCCAACGTGCGCCCGCTCTGGTCCGCCATGCCTGACGGCGCGCTCAAGCGCCAGTTGCTGGAAGACATCGCCGGGCTGGTGCAGTTGAGCGCCCAGGCCTTGACCGAACTCTGGACCCCTGCGGCGCCAGCCCCCCGGGCCGCGCCGCCGCCCACTTCCGCGGCGCCGCCCCGCTATGAAAAAGAGAGCACATGGCGGCCGTCCGGCGGGCGCTATGGCAAGGACAGGGCTTCGCCACCGCCCGCGACGCGCGGCCGCACGCTGCCACTGAGCCGGCCCGACGTGGCCGCCCGGCTCCTGCTGTCGAACATGGCCGAGTGGGAAGCGCTGTCGCACGAGCTGCACGGCCTGCTGTGCGACCTGCCCGGGGCGCACGGGCAGTTGTTCGCCTGGCTCGACAGCCAGCTGCACGAGCACGGCGCGCAGCCGTGGGCGGCGCTGCGCGAAGGGCTGCGTGGCATGCCGTTCGAAACCCTGGCGCAGCGCGTGATGACAGGCCCCGACGGGGCACCCGTCGATGCCGGCGCGGACGCTCGGCCAGCCGACGCCGCGGCCGAGCTGCGCAACGTACTCGACTACATGCTGGACGACCACCTGAAGGCCCTCGAAAGCGAGGCGATCGCGGCCGCAGGGAGCGATCCGCTGGCGCTCGAGCGTTACCGGTCGTTGCAATCGCGCCGCCGCGAATTGCAGCTGCGGCTTCGATCCGCACGCGGTAGCCCTTGAATATTGCGCGAACCGCTATAATGTAGGGCTGTCCATCACGGCAAGAGCGACAGCAGCACCTCCGGGCCGACCCCACGCGCAATGCACTTCCCCACGGGAAACGGGTCAATACACCGCAAGGACTGCACACCA
>SEGN01000254.1 GCA_004211245.1 Variovorax sp. | reverse complement strand
GTGCCCGAAGGCGAGGTCGGCGAAGTGGTCGTGACCACCTTCAACCGCGACTACCCGCTGGTGCGCTTCGGCACGGGCGACCTGTCGGCCGTGTTGGCCGGGCCCTGCCCGACCGGCCGCACCAACACCCGCATCAAGGGCTGGCTCGGGCGCGCCGACCAGACCACCAAGGTGCGCGGCATGTTCGTGCACCCGGGTCAGGTGGCGGAGGTCGCGAAGCGCTTCCCCGAGGTGGCGCGTGCGCGGCTCGTGGTCGAAGGCGAGATGGCGCAGGACCGCATGACGCTGCGGGTCGAGGCACCTGCCGTCGAAGGCCTGGCCGCGCGAATCGCCGAGGCCGTGCGCGAGGTGACCAAGCTGCGCAGCGAAGTCGAGTGCGTGCCGACGGGCAGCCTGCCGAACGACGGCAAGGTGATCGAGGACGCGCGCAGCTACCGGTAACCCGTCCCGTCAGTCGACCGCGACCTTCGCCTCCTTCACCAGCCGGGCGTACTTGACGGTGTCTTCGCGGATCTGCGCCGCCATCTGAGCCGCCGTGTCGCCGACCGGCTCCGCACCGATCTCTTCCATGCGCTTGCCGAAGTCCGGCGAACGGATGATCCTGACCATCTCGGCGTTGAGTCTTGCGACCACTTCGGCCGGCGTGCCCACCGGCGCGAGGACGCCGAACCAGGTCCCCTGGTTGAAATCCTTCAGCCCGGCCTCGGCCAAGGTCGGCACCTCGGGCAAGGTGCCGGAACGCTTCGCGGTGGTCACGGCCAGCGCGCGCAGCTTGCCGCCCTTGATGTGCTGCACCACCGGCGTCAACGTGTCGAAGGACATGTCGACCTGCCCGCCGAGCAGGTCGGTGGTGAGTGGCGCGCTGCCCTTGTAGGGCACATGGAGCAGATCGACGCCCGCCAGGGCTGAGAACTGCGTGCCGATCAGGTGCTGCACGGTGCCGTTGCCGTTCGAGCCATACGAGAGCTTGGCGGGCGACGACTTGGCGAGCGCGATCAGGCCCTTGACGTCGGTGGCCGCCGACTTCGCGTTGACCACCAGGACGTTCGGCACCAGCGCCACCGTGCTGACCGGCGCGAAGCTTTTCTCGAAGTCGTACGGCAGCTTGCGGTAGACGCTGGTGGCGATGGTGTGGTGCACCGCGCCCATCAGCAGGGTGTAGCCGTCCGGTTTGGCCTTGGCCACGTAGTCCGCCCCGAGCGTGGCACCGGCACCAGGCTTGCTCTCAACGATCACTGGCTGCCCGAGGGCCTGGGACAGCGGCGCAGTGAGGGCCCGTGCCAGGACATCGGAACTGCCGCCCGGGGGGAACGGCACGACGAGTGTGACGGCTTTCGTCGGCCAGGCCTGTGCGGCGGCGAGCGAAGCGGCGAAGCTGAATGCGACGGTAGTCAACACGGAGCGAGGACGGGGGTTGAAGGCAGGCATGGGGTTTGTCTCTCTGTGGTTGTGGAAGGAACAGGAGGTCGGCGCCGTCAGGCCGCCTTGCGCTGGCTGCCGGCAGCCACCTCGGCGCACACGGCGCGGGTGACTTCGGCCGTGGTGGCGGTGCCACCCAGGTCGCGCGTGTGCAGTGACTTGTCGGCCGTCACCTTCTCGATGGCGGCCATCACGCGCCGGGCAGCTTCTGCCTCGCCCAGGTGCTCGAGCAGCATCACGACCGACCAGAAGGTGCCGACCGGATTGGCCAGGCCGCGGCCCATGATGTCGAAAGCCGAGCCGTGGATCGGTTCGAACATCGAGGGGTAGCGCCGCTCCGGATCGATGTTGCCGGTGGGCGCGATGCCCAGGCTGCCGGCCAGCGCGGCAGCCAGGTCGCTCAGGATGTCGGCGTGCAGATTGGTAGCAACGATCGTGTCGAGCGAGGCCGGGTTGTTGATCATGCGGGCGGTCGAGGCGTCGACCAGTTCCTTGTCCCAGGTGACGTCCGGAAACTCCCTGGACGTCTGCAGCGCGATCTCGTCCCACATCACCATGGCATGGCGTTGCGCGTTGCTCTTGGTGATCACCGTCAACAGCTTGCGCGGCCGCGACCGGGCCAGCTTGAAGGCGAAGCGCATGATGCGTTCGACGCCGGTGCGGGTCATCATCGACACGTCGGTCGCGACCTCGATTGGGTGGCCCTGGTGCACGCGGCCGCCGACGCCGGCGTACTCGCCTTCGGAGTTCTCCCGCACGATCACCCAGTCGAGGTCCTTCGGGCCGCAGCGCTTGAGCGGGCCGTCGATGCCGGGCAGGATGCGGGTCGGACGCACGTTGGCGTACTGGTCGAAACCCTGGCAGATCTTAAGGCGCAGGCCCCACAGGGTGATGTGGTCGGGGATATGCGGGTCGCCGGCCGAGCCGAACAGGATCGCGTCCTTGTCGCGCAGGGCATCGAGGCCGTCGTCCGGCATCATCACGCCGTGCGCGCGGAACCAGTCGCCCCCCCAATCGAAGTTCTCGAACTCGAACCGGAAATCCTGGCAGCTGCACGCGAGCGCCTCCAGAACCTGCCTGCCGGCCGGAACGACTTCCTTGCCGATGCCGTCGCCAGGGATGGTGGCGATCTTGTACGTCTTCATGCTGCGCGTCTCCGGAGTTGGGGGTGCAGTCAATGTAGTGACTCGACATCAACTTGAATCAGCCATAAAGTGAATCCGTCGTTAACCTGAATTCAACAATGGAGCGGAGATGTCCAGCGAAATCCAGCCTGCCGATCTGGGCTTCTTCTCGGCGCTGGCAAGCGCTGGCAGCCTGAGCGCGGCGGCGCGCGAGTTGGGCATCACCACGCCGGCGGTCAGCAAGCACCTGGCGCTGATGGAATCGCGCATCGGGGTGCTGCTGGTCAATCGGACCACCCGGCGCATGAGCCTCACGCCCGAGGGCGAGCTCTACCTGGAGCATGCACGCCGCATCCTCGGCGACATCGACAGCATGGGCGCGCTGCTGGGTGTATCGAAAGCCACGCCGAAAGGACTGCTGCGCGTGAATGCGACGCTCGGCTTCGGCCGCAGCCATGTGGCGCCGCTGATCTCGAAGTTCGTTCGCCGGCACCCGCAGGTCGAGGTGCAATTGCAGTTGTCGGTCAACCCGCCGCCGCTGTCGGAAGACGCCTTCGACGTCTGCATCCGCTTCGGCGCACCGCCCGATTCGCGCGTGATCGCGCGGCGCATCGCAGCCAACCGGCGTCTCCTGTGCGCGGCACCGGCCTATCTCGCGAAGCATGGCGCTCCCAAGGTGCCGAACGACCTCACCAGGCACAACTGCATCGGCATCCGCCAGGGCGAGGAAGCCTACGGCGTGTGGCGGCTGTCGAGCGGGCGTGGCCGCCATGCCGTCACGCAGGCCGTGAGGACGCGCGGCAACCTGGCAACGAACGACGGCGAGATCGCGGTGAACTGGGCGCTCGACGGCCATGGCATCCTGCTGCGCGCCGAGTGGGACATTGCGCGCTACCTGCGCAACGGCCGGCTGGTGCAGGTGCTGTCGCAGTACGACACCCCCGACGCCGACATCCATGCGGTCTACCCACAACGCCACCAGCTTGCGGCACGGGTGCGCGCCTTCGTGGATTTCGCGGCGCTTGCGTTCCGACCGCAGGCGCAGGCCTGACTACACTGACCGGATGCGCCCGTCCGCCGCACCGCAATCCACGCAAGACCGGCTGGTCGCCCGCTTCAGGAGCGCAGACGCGACCCGCAGCCGAAGCAGAAGCGTGAGCGATGTGGTTTTGTCGGCGAGGCTGGAGGTGCCGGTCCCGCCTGCGCGACTGACGGCGGATTGGGCGCGCGACGTGGGGTCGCGCCTGCAGCTGGAACCGGGGGACGTGCAGGCGCTGCCGTTGGCACGCGCGCGTGCGCGCTGGCCTGACTACGGGCAGTGCGTGCAGGCGATGTCCGACTGGACAGGAGCGCTCGGCCTGCACGACATCCTGGGCAGCAGCGACGTGGCCCTGATGGCCTGCCGCGGCGCGCGGTACCACCACGATGGCGAGCAGTACGGCAGTGCAGCTTTCTGCAATCTGTTCCTGAGCGAGGACGTAGGCCTGGAGGTGCACTTCGCCGCCACCGGCCACCGGATTCCGCTGGCGCGCGGCACGGCACTGATCTTCGACACGGGCCAGCCGCATGCCGTCGTTCGACGTGGCCGCACCCGGTTCGATGTGGCCGACTTCGAGCACGACCCGGATTGCACACAGGTTTTCCTGACCTGGGAGCTTCCGATCGAACATGCGGAGGTGGCGCGTGCACTCCGGATCGTCTTCGACGTCGACCCTTCGACCTCCTTGCAGGCGGACGACGAGCAGATCTGGCGAAACGGTGAGCGCGTCGGCGTGTGCCCGGCGTCCGGCCGATGGCTGAATCACCGGTGAGGCAGCGCCGGCGGCTCCTTGCGCGTGTCAGCGCCCCGGCCGCAGGCGCTCATGGCCGCTCAGTTCGAGGAAGCCTTCCCCCTCGCTGCTGCCCGTGACCTTGACGGCGCCCTCCCAGTACACGTTGGCAGTGGTCGAACTTGCATCGAACTCCCCGTCGGAAAAGTACGGCTTGACGTTGAATTCGCCGGCGGGCAGCTTGACGCGCCACTCGACGGGGTAGCTGATCTTCGTGGCAGGGCT
>SEGN01000253.1 GCA_004211245.1 Variovorax sp. | reverse complement strand
CAGATCCCGGTGGCCTTGATCTCGACCAGCACCTCGCCGAATCGGGGTCCTTCGAGGTCGACGGTTTCGATGCTGAGCGGGGCGGCGGATTTCCAGGCGACGGCGGCTTTGGTTTTCATACAGTGGTGATTGAAAGTGGGATGAAGCGACGGCGGGCCGTGTCTCTGAACTCAGAAGGGCTGGGGGTCGATGCCGGCAGCGAAGATGCCCGGCATGCCGATGAAATTCGGGAGCGCTTTCACGCGTCGAATCCAGCGCCGAAGCGCCGGGTAGCGGTCGAGCGGGATGCCGCCTTCCGGTGCAAGGGCGATGTAGGGAAAGCACGCAACGTCTGCAATGGTGGGCCTGCGACCCGCCAGCCACTCGTCGCCCAGGATCTCGCCATCGGCCAGGTGATCTTCGATGTGCGCAAACAACCGATGCGCGACGCTGCGGCAGGCCTCGATGTCAAACGCGTAGGCAAAGGCGTCGTGCAAGCGCGCGGCCGAGGCACTGCGCGTGATGTCTTCGGCCACCGCGAGCCAGAGTGCCACGCGTCCGCGCGCCTGCGCGTCGGCAGGCAGCCAGCGCTGCTCTGGGTCGTACCGCGTCGCGAGGTAGAACAGGATGGCCTGAGCGTCCCGCAACACGTAGCCGCCGTCGTCGATCACCGGCAGCTGACCGAAGGGGTTGATCTTCAGAAAAGCCGCACTCTTGTGTTCGCGGCCCGGGTAGAAATTGATCGGAATGCGCTCGTACGGCAGGTCGATCAGGGCCATGAAAAGCCGCAGCTTGTAGCAGTTTCCCGAGAGCTCATCGTTGTACAACTTGATCACGGTGTGCATCTCAGAGATCGAGCACCAGGGTCTTCGAGCGGGACCGGGAGACACACGGCAGCATCTGCATGTTCGCCGCCTTTTCGCCGGCGCTCAGATACTGGTCCCGGTGCTCCGGAATGCCGTCGATCACGGTGCACAGGCATGTGCCGCAGACGCCTTGCTCGCAGTTGCTCTCGATCGCCAGATCCATCGACCGCAGAACGTCGATGATGCTGCGATCCGCCGGCACCTCCACCGTCCGGTTGCTGCGTGCCAGTACCACATCGAACGGCACGCCGGTGGTCTCCACGGGTCCGGTCGCCTTGAAGTACTCGAAGTGCAATCGCTCGGGAAGCCAGCCGGCCTCACGCCCGACAGACTCCACCAAGTGCATCAGAGGCAATGGCCCGCAGGTGTAGCTGTGGCTGGAAAGGTCGTTCTGAGCGAAAAGCTGCGCAACCGCGTCCCGCGTGGCCTCGGGCGCGAGCCCTGCGTGCAGCGTCCAGCGGCCTGCGAGTTCCCTGTCGAGTTCCTCGCGAAAGGCCGCGTGCGCCGGCGAGCGGCAAAAGTAATGCAGGTGAAAGTCTCCGCCGCTGGCAGCGAGGTGCCGTGCCATGGACAGCAGGGGCGTGATGCCGATGCCGCCCGCGACGAGCAGGCTGCGCCGGGCCGATGGGTCGGGTGCGAAGTTGTTCTTCGGCAAGCTGATGCGCAGCAGATCCCCGATCTGTACCCCATCGTGCATGGCCAGCGAACCGCCGCGGGAAGCGTCTTCTCGCTTGACTGCGATGGTGTACGCCCCGTCTTCGAGCGGTCCGTTGCAGAGCGAGTACTGCCGGATGCGTCCGCCCGGCAGGTGCACGTCGATGTGGGCGCCGGGCGTCATCGGCGGCAGCGGGCCGTCCACGGGCGAGCGCAGTGTGAAGGCCATCACGCCATCCGCGACCTGGCGTTTGTCGGCCACCTTGACCCGAAGCGGCACCGGCGTCTCGGCGGCCATCGGCTCGACGCCCCATTGCAGGCCGATCTGACGCAGCCAGCGACGGTAGGCGCTCGACCCTGCATCGGCACGCGACGGCACCTCGATGCGTGCGTCCAGCGGCAGGCGCTTGTAGACGTGGCTCTCGAGGATGGGCTTGTCCTGGCCCAGGATGGCCTGCTGAAAGGCTGTGATCTCTCCGGCGCTGTGACTGTCGTCGATCAGCGAGATCGCGAAGTGCACGGTGCATGCGTCTTCCTCTGTCGGCTGGACGAACAGAAAAATGATGTCGGCCTCGCCTGCATGACCGGTGGGTGCCTTGTAGAGGAGCGGCGAGAAAGGGTTCACGACACGGTAGACGTAGTCGACGTCGGCCGCCGCTTCGGAGGCCGCCGACGCCATCGGCTGCACGAACTTGCAGCCTCGCGCCCAGAGCTCCTGGTGCTCGTCCAGCTCGACGTCGTAGCTGCGAACTTCGGTGGCCTCTTCGCTGCCGAGGATGTGCGCGTGCACGAAGGGGAAGTGCGCCATGTCCAGAAAATTCTCGACCACGCGCAAGCCGCCGGTGTGCACGCCGATCGCGCCCATGTAGACGAAGCGGCGGCGCGGCTCATCGAATTCGGGCAGCGAGAACACCGGCTTGGGCGCTGCGCCCAGACAGACAAAGATGCAGCCGCAATGGTCGCGCGCGGTGCAGGGTGCCGCACGGTCCCCGGTCACCGTGCCGGACAGCGCCCCCGAAGCATCGCGCCGGATTTCAAGCTCGCGTTCCAGCAGACGTCGGCGCACCGACTGCCCCCGAGCAAGGCCGCTGCTCGGGCCAATGGCGAACCAGTCGTTGGCGATGGCCGGATCGACGGCGCGACGGACCGTGGCGTTTTCTTGCGCTTCAAGCATGGGACAACTCCTCGTTGAACAGGGCCTTGATGCGATGGGCAACGGCCAGGCGGCGCGGCGCCGACATCGCGTCGGCAACCAGGAGCCAAAGGCAGGTCGTGTCGGCGTTCAGGGGTTGCAGCAGCAATGTCGCGGCCTCGCCGTGCGTCTCGCGCTCCCGCCAGACGACCGGACTGCCGCTGCATTCGAAGCCCGCAGCCTCGATGCCCGCGGCCAAGGCCTCGACCCCGCGGTCGAGCGTGAAGCTGCGGCAACTGGCAAGGCCCGGAACACGGGGCGGGTACCCGCGCGGCGCCAGCGCAAGGCTCGCCCAGACAACGCCATCCGCCTCCCGGCACTGGTAGGTTCGCACGCAGGCAGCGGGCGGCGGGGCCAGCGCAGGCGTCGAAGGGACGCGGGTGCAGCGCCCGTCGCTGCCATAGCGCCACCCGTGGTAGCGGCACACCAGCTGGTCGCCGGCGACGAACCCCAGCGTCAGGCGCACGCTGCGATGGGGGCAGCGGTTCTCCCAGGCCTGCACGCTGCCCGCGAGAGGTCGCCAGAGCGCGAGTTCCTGTCCGTGGAGCATGGACTGAACCACCTGGCCTTCAGCAACGTGCTGCGACAGCTCGACGGGAAACCAGCCATCGGCGAACCCGCCGCGAACGTGTTCATGGGACATCGCGCGACTCAGCGAGGCAGTGCGCCCTGGATGCCTTCGACGAACCAGTTCATGCCGGCGATCTCCGCATCCGGCACCGCGGCGCCCTGCGCTGCGCGCACTTTGCCGGTGTTGTCCTTGAGCGGGCCGGCGAACGGCACCAGCTTGCCGGAGGCGATGTCGGCCTGGGCCGTTTTGGCCATTGCCACCACGTCGGGAGGTACGGCCGCATTCCATTCGAGCAGGCCGACACCGCCGTTCTTCAGCGTACCCATGTACGGCGCGCCCTTGAACTTGCCCGCCAGGGTGTCGGTGACGACCTGACGGAAGTGCGGTGTCCAGTCGTGCGTGATCGACGTCAGCAGCTTCTGCGGCGCAGACTTGCGCAGATCGGAGAACATGCCGACCGACCAGACGCCCTTGGCGTCGGCCGCCGCAACGACCGCCGGGTTGTCCTGAAAACCGGAGCCGATCACATCGGCACCCTGCTGGATCAGGGCGCCGGCCGCCTCGCGCTCGCTGCCCGGGTTGAACCATTCGTTCACCCACACCACCGTGACGGTGGCCGCAGGATTGCTGCGCTTCACGCCGAGGGCGAAGGCGTTGATGGTCGCAACCACATCGGGGATCGGGATCGCGCCCACGTACCCCAGCTTGTTGCTCTTGGTGACCTTGCCCGCAACCATGCCCACCACATAGGCGCCTTCGTACCACCGGGCGTTGTAGGTGCCAAAGTTGGCCGCCTGCTTGAAGCCGCTCGCGTGGACGAACTGGGTCGCCGGGTTGTCGGCCGCGAGCTTCAGCCCGTCGTTCATGTAGCCGAAACTGCCCAGCACCACCAGCCCCGAACCACTGCCGACCAGGTCACGCATGACGCGCGCGCCATCGGGTCCCACCTTGACGTCCTGCACCACCCGGGTCTTGATGCGATTGCCGAACTCCTTCTCGAGCTGCTTGCGGGCGGATTCGTGTACCGCGACCCATCCGACATCGGACACAGGACTTTGATAGACGAAGCCGATATCGAGCGGATTGCCCGCTGCAGCGGGCAGTGCCAGGCATGTCGCAAGGGCGCCGCCAAGCAGCGCGCTGGTGAAGGATCTCGTTGTCATGAATGACTCCTAGCGGTGAATCGTGGGGAGAGCTACGCCCAACTTGGTGCATAGATATACCGTAGCGGTGCGCAGTTTCGGTATACCGATTCAGTGTATTTACAATCGGCAGATATGTCCAGCAAGACCGAAGAAATCGTTTCGAGCATCCGCAACGCGGTCGCGGGGCACCGGCTGCTTCCCGGCGTGCAATTG
>SEGN01000252.1 GCA_004211245.1 Variovorax sp. | reverse complement strand
GCATGCGGGCCACAGCGCCGGCATCGTGCTCGACCGCGAGCTCGATGTCTCGCGCGGCGACTGGCTGTTGGAACCGGAAGCCTTCGAACCCGTGCGCGAGATCACCGCAACCGTTGCCTGGCTCGACGACGAGCCGCTCGTGGCGGGCCGCGTGTACTGGGCGCTGCAGGGCCATCGCTGGGTCAAGGCCAAGGTGGCGCGCATCGTCGACCGCGTGAACATCACGACGCTCGAATCCGAGCCGGCCGACCGCCTCGAAGCGAACACCATCGGCGACGTCGTTCTCGCGTTGCAGCAGCCGCTGGCAGTGCTGCCGTTCGCACAATCGCGCGCCCTCGGCTCCCTGGTGCTGGTCGACACGGCGAGCCACAAAACCTCTGCTGCGGTGCTGGTCCGTCCGGCCCGTTAAAATTCAGGGTTCCCCCGAATACACCACCGCACTCGAAAAGACCATGACTCACGTCGTCTCCGAATCCTGCATCCGCTGCAAATACACCGATTGCGTCGACGTGTGCCCCGTGGACTGCTTCCGCGAAGGTCCGAACATGCTCGTGATCGACCCGGACGAGTGCATCGACTGCGCCGTGTGCATTCCCGAATGCCCGGTCAATGCCATCTATGCCGAGGAAGACCTGCCGGCGAACCAGATGGCCTTCATCAAGCTCAACGCCGAGCTCGCGCTGGCCGACGGCTGGAAAAGCATCACCAAGCGCAAGCCAGCGCTGCCCGATGCCGACGACTGGAAAGACAAGACCGACAAGATCGGCGAATTGATCCGTTGACCGCGGCGCCGGCCCCGATCGAAACCGACGCCCTGATCATCGGCGCCGGTCCGGTCGGGCTGTTCCAGGCCTTCCAGCTCGGCCTGCTCGAAATCTCCTGCCATCTCGTCGATGCCCAGCCCGCGGCCGGTGGCCAGTGCGTGGCGCTGTATGGCGACAAGCCGATCTACGACATCCCCGGCACGCCCCTGACCACCGGGCGCGGACTGGCCGAGGCGTTGCTGCAGCAGGTCGCGCCGTTCAAGCCGCAGTTCCATTTCGGCGAACAGGTCGCGACGCTGGCGCGCGAAGCGGACGACCGGTTGCGGCTCACGACGTCCGGCGGCAAGACCTTCGTTGCGAGGACCGTCTTCATCGCTGGCGGCGTTGGCGCCTTCGTCCCGAAGCGCATGGCGCTCGACGACATCGCGCGCTTCGAAGGCACCCGGCTGTTTTATCACCCCGAATCGCTCGACGCTTTCGCAGGCCAGACGGTGCTGGTCAATGGCGGTGACGACACCGCACTCCAAACCGCGCTCGCGCTCACCGGGGTCGCCGCACGGGTGACGTTGCTGCACCGGCGCGACGTTTTCCAGGCCGAACCGGCGCTGGTGGCGCGCCTGCGTGCGGCCGTTGCCGACGGGCGCATGGCCTTCGTGGTCGGCCAGCCGGCCGGCTTCGACGGCCATCGCCTGACGGTGACCACGCCGGACGCACAAACCCTCGCACTGGAGGTCGATGCGCTGGTGGCCTGCCTCGGCATTTCGCCGCGCCTCGGGCCGATCGCCGACTGGGGCCTTCAACTCGAGCGCAAGCAGGTGCCGGTCGACACCGAAAGGTTCGAGACGCGCGAACGCGGCGTGTTCGCCGTGGGCGACATCAACACCTATCCGGGCAAGAAGAAACTCATCGTCTGCGGCTTCCACGAAGCGACGCTGGCGGCGTGGGCGGCTGCGGCCCTCGTGTTTCCGGACAAGTCGATCCCGCTGCAATACACCACCACGAGCACTCGCCTGCACGCGCTGCTCGGCGTGGCCGATTCCGCCTCCTGATTTCCGGCTCCGCCGGGGTGCGCTGGACAGCGCCTTCCCGGGTCGCTATGCTTTGTGTACGGTGTACACAATACGCACCGCTGTCTTCCACCCCCGCCAAGGAGATCCTGATGGCCCGCTATGTCGACGGTTTTGTCGTTCCCGTTCCCACCGCCAATCTCGAAGCCTACAGACGCATCGCGCGCAAGGCCGGAAAAATATGGAAGGAGCACGGCGCGCTCGAATACATCGAATGCGCCGGCGATGACGTCAAGCCCGGCAAGCTCACCTCGTTTCCGCAAAGCGTGAAGCTCAAGCCGGACGAAACGGTGGTCTTCTCGTGGATCGTGTACGCCTCGCGCAAGCAACGCGATGCCATCAATGCCAAGGTGATGGCCGACCCTCGGCTCGAAGCCATGATGGATCCGAAGGCGATGCCGTTCGACATGAAGCGCATGTTCTTCGGCGGCTTCAAGACCATCGTCGAACTCTGAGCGCCCGGCGCGCTCGCTACAATCCGCACACCTTGCGCACGAGCGCAAGGCCGCTAGGGGTGTTGGTGCACGACCTGTTCGTGCAACGACTGAGAAAGTCCCTTTGAACCTGATTGAGGTAATCCTCGCGCAGGGAAGCATGTAGTGAGCCCGGCCTCCCTCTCGAAGGCCACTCGAGGCTCGACGACAGGCCGACCTGCCACATACGTCGAAAGAACGTCGTGGCACATCACACAAGTCTCTCCTTCCAGAAATTCAAGCCGAACCGGGTGCTCGCGGCCGTCGTGCTGCTCGCGGGCGCCGCGGCGCAGGCCCAACAGCAGGACGCCACCACCCTGCCGGCCATCTCCGTCAACGAGCGCACCGCGCCGCCGCAGGCCGACATCAGCGGCTTCGGCGACATGCCGCTGCGCGAGGTGCCGCTGTCGGCAACAGTCATCACGAGCGAGCAGATCCAGGCCAGCGGCGCGCGGCGGCTGGCCGACTTGGCGCAGTTCGATGCATCGGTGACCGACGCCTACAACTCGGCCGGCTACTGGGACTATCTGACGGTGCGCGGCTTCGTGCTGGACAACCGCTTCAACTACCGGCGCGAGGGGCTGCCGATCAGCGCCGAGACGTCGATCCCGCTCGACAACAAGGAGCGCGTCGAGATCCTGCGGGGCACCAGCGGCATCCAGGCCGGCACCAGTGCGCCAGGCGGCCTGGTCAACTACGTCGTGAAGCGGCCGACCGAGCAGGATCTGCGCGAGATCCGGCTGGAGACGACCAGTCGCGGCAGTACCCTGGGCGCGATCGATCTCGGTGGCCGCTTCGGTGCCGAGCGGCAGTTCGGCTACCGACTGAACGCCGTTCAGGAGAACCTCCAACCGCTCATCCACAACCTCGACGGCAACCGCAAGTTGCTCTCGCTCGCGGCCGACTGGCGCATCACGCGCGACTCGCTGCTCGAAGCGGAGTTCGAGTCCAGCCACAAGGCGCAACCCAGCCAGAACGGCTACAGCCTGCTCGGAAGCAGGTTGCCTGCGCCGGTCGATCCGCGCATCAACCTGAGCAATCAGCCCTGGTCGCAGCCCTCGGTGTTCGATGCCTTCACCGGCACGGTGCGCTTCACGCAGGCGATCGATGCGGACTGGCGCTGGAGCGCGCAGATCGGCCAGCAGCGCCTGAAGACGGACGACCGGCTCGCCTTCGCCTTCGGCTGCGGCGCCGAAGGCAACTACGACCGCTACTGCTCCGACGGCACCTTCGACTTCTACGACTTCCGCAGCGAGAACGAGCGCCGCCGCGTGACGGCCGGCAACCTGAGCGTCAAGGGCAAACTGACCACCGGCAGCGTGCGGCACGACCTGAGCTTCGGCCTGACCGAAAGCCGCGTGCGCAACCGCTTCCAGGACCAGGCCTACAACTACGTCGGCACCGGCAACGTCTGGGCCACGGCGGTGGTGCCGGCCGATCCGACGCTGACCGATGTCAACACCAACCGCGACGAGCGCAGCACCGAACTCTCGGTGCAGGACGCGATCCGCTGGAACGACAGGTTCACGACCTGGCTCGGCGTGCGCCACACGCGGCTGGACCGCGAGAGCATCCGCACCGACGGCTCGCGCCCGACCGGCTACAAGGACGGCATCACGACGCCGTGGGTCGCCGCCAGCTATGCCATCCAGCCCGACCTGATGGCTTACGCCAGCTGGGGCAAGGGCGTCGAGTCGCAGGTGGTGCCCAACAAGAGTTCGCAGTACAGCAATGCCGGCGAAGCCTTGCCCGCCCTCGCCTCCCGGCAGTGGGAAATCGGCCTGAAGGGAGGACGCGAAGCCTTGGGGTGGCAGGTCGCGTATTTCGACATTCGCCGGCCGGTGACGAATCTCGACGCGTGCAACCGGCTCGGCATCGAGCCGTGCGAAGGCACCTACGACGGCAGCGCGCGGCATCGCGGCATCGAAGCCAGCGCCCAGTGGCGCGAAGGCCCCTGGCGCCTGTCGGGCGGCGTGACGCTGCTCGACGCGAAGCGAGAAGGCAGCCAGGTCGAGCCCGCCGTCAACGGCCAGCGCCCGACCAACGTGCCGAAGCAGGTGGTGCGAGCGCAGGCCGCCTACCGCATCGCCGCCGTGCCGGGCCTCGAGGTTCAGGGGCAGCTTTCGCACGAAGGCCGTCGCAATGTGCTGCCCGACGGCTCGATCACGCTGCCCGCGTGGACGCGCTTCGACGCGGCGCTGCGCTACGACACGCAGTGGAACGGCACCCGCCTCAGCTGGACGGTCGCGGTCGAGAACCTGTTCGACAAGCGCTACTGGAAGGAGTCGCCCTACCAGTTCGGCCACGTCTACCTGTTCCCCGGTGCGCCGCGCACCCTGCGCGT
>SEGN01000251.1 GCA_004211245.1 Variovorax sp. | reverse complement strand
GGCGAGAAGCACGAGCCCATCGAACTCGTGACGGCCGACATCGAGGACCAGCACCAGGGCGGCGTCATGCAGGCGCTGGGCGAGCGCAAGGGCGAACTGGTCAACATGGAACCGGACGGCCGTGGCCGCGTGCGCCTCGAGTACCGCATTCCGGCGCGTGGCCTGATCGGCTTCACCAACGAGTTCCTGAACCTGACGCGCGGCTCGGGCCTCATCAGCAACATCTTCGACTCCTACGAGCCGCACAAGGGCGAGATCGGCAGCCGCAAGAACGGCGTGCTCATCTCCATGGACGACGGTGAGATCTTCACCTATGCCCTCGGCAAGCTGGACGACCGCGGCCGCATGTTCGTGAAGGCGAACGATCCGGTGTACGAAGGCATGATCGTCGGCATCCACAGCCGCGACAACGACCTCGTCGTGAACGCCACGCGCACCAAGCAACTGACCAATTTCCGCGTGAGCGGCAAGGAAGATGCGATCAAGGTGACGCCGCCGATCGACCTCACGCTCGAGTACGGCGTCGAATTCATCGAAGACGACGAGCTCGTCGAGATCACGCCCAAGAGCGTGCGCCTGCGCAAGCGCTACCTGAAGGAACATGAGCGCAAGCGCGCGAGCCGCGACACCGTCGCTGTCTGATCGCGCGCGCGCGGCCTGCCGGCTGCGCGCACGCGTGCTCGCCGGGCTGGCAGCCCTGCTGCTTCTGCCGTTCGCGGCGGGCGCCCAGTCGCCGGATGCGCATGCCGAAGCCGGCCGCGCGTTCGACACGCTGCGTGCCTCGCAACCGGATCGAATGCCGCGGATCGCCGAGCCTGAAGGCGCGGCGGTGCTGCGCGTGCTGGGCGATGCGCCGCGCTTTCTCGACGCGGTGCGCTACGGCCCGGACGATCTCGCAGTGCTGTCCGATCTGTGCGACCGCGAGCGGACCGCCATCACCGACTACACCGGCTTCCGCGCCCAGCAACAGGGGCAGTTCGTCGCATCGGTGGTGGTGGCCAACATGCTGGAGTTCCAGGAAGAGCTTGCGGTGCTGCAGCCCTTCCTTGCGCGCTGCATCGCGCGGCAGGTGCCGGTGGCGGAGGGCCTGCTGCGGCAGCTCGGCGAACGCCAGGCCGCACAGTTGCGACTCGGTGGGCTCAGGCGCAGCCAGGCCGCGCTGTTGCAGCTCTATGCCGGCGTCGCCAGCTGTCTGTCGGACGCGCGCTTCGGGCCGTCCTATTGCGGCCTGCTCGACGTCATGGCCGAACTCGCGCCGGTGCATGCCCGTGCATTGCCGCTGGCCTCGCGCGCCATGGTGACCCGCATGCTGCCGGCGGTGGAGCAGGTGCCTGCGGGCCCCCGGCGCCAGGCCGTCCAGCGCATCGCGGAGGCGATGGCCATCGACCGCTGCACCAGCCTCTGTCTGCTCGGGGCGGGACCATGACCTTGTCCCATTCCCGCGCCGTCTGGCTGATGGTCGGCGTGACCGTGATGTGGGCCACGGCAGGCGTCGTCACGCGCCACCTGGAGGCGGCGCGCAGCTTCGAAGTCACCTTCTGGCGCAGCCTGTTCACGGTGCTTGCGCTGCTGGTGATCCTGCCGGCCTGGCAGGGGCTGTCGGTGTTCGGCAAGATCCGTCGCGGTGGGGCGGCGCTCTGGATCTCGGGCGTCTGCTGGTGCGTGATGTTCACCGCCTTCATGGTGGCGCTGACGATGACCTCGACCGCCAACGTGCTGGTGACCATGGCGGTCGGCCCGCTGTTCACCGCGCTGGCCGCACGCCTATTCATCGGGCACCGGCTCGCGGCCCGCACGTGGATCGCGATCGCGGTGGCTGGCGTCGGCATCTGCTGGATGTATGGGCAGCAGTTCGGCGAGGGCCCGATGACCGGCACCTTCGTCGCGCTGTGCGTGCCGCTGGCCCTGGCCTGCAACTGGACCGTGGTGCAGCATGCGCACGCACAGGGCCACGACATCGACCTGGTGCCGGCTGTGCTGATCGGCGCCGCGCTCTCGGCGCTGGCCACCCTGCCGCTGGCCTGGCCGTTTCAGGCCAATGCCCATGACCTCGGCCTGCTGGCATTCCTGGGCCTGTTCCAGCTGGCGATTCCCTGCGTGCTGTCGATGGTGTGCGCCCGCGTGCTCAAGGCGCCCGAGGTCGCATTGCTGGCGTTGCTGGAGGTGATCTTCGGCATCGCCTTCGCGTGGCTCGGCGCCGACGAGAAGCCGGCACCGAGCGTGTTGACCGGCGGGGCGCTGGTGGTAGGGGCGCTGGTGGTCAACGAATGGCTGGGCTGGCGCAGCAGGACATCCTGAGCGCCCGCAAAAAAGCCGGCGCGAAGGCCGGCTTTGTCTGGTCTCGCAACCTGGAAGCTCAGGGCTTCGCGGTTTTCCAGGCACCGCCGACGCCGTCGCCGGTCCTGTCGCCAGCCTTCATGTCCTTGGCCCAGTAGTACAGCGGCCAGCCCTTGTAGGCCCACTGCTTCTTGCCGTCGTCACGCGTGACGATGCTGTAGCCGCCCATCGGCTTGCCGGCCTCGGGTGCCATCAGCGGCGGCCAATTGGTGGCGCACTGGGCGTTGCAGACCGATTTGCCACTGTTGGCGGCATCCTTGTCGAAGGTGTAGAGCGTCATGCCGGTCGGGCCGATCAGCACGCCGTCGACCGTACGGGTCGGGGTGTCGGGTGCCGCTGCGGTTTTCATGCCGCCGCAGCCGGCAAGCAGGGCGGCGGCAAGGATGGTGGCGCTGAGCAGTTTCATGAAGATTTCTCCTTCGGGTTAAAAAAACGACAAACAAAAGATGTGCGCGCGGGCAGTCTAGCTTCGACTATCCCGCACGCCCCTCGAGCTGGCGGTAGGCGAGTGTCGCGAGCGCCAGCAGGGTTTCGCGCGGCAACTTTCCGGCCAGTGCGTAGCCGAAGCCCTGGTCGACCCAGTAGAAACTCGGTACCGGGCCTTCCTGCGAAAAACGGAAGGCTGTTTCATCGGCGTTCATGCCCGCCGCCGGCTTCGACACGGTACCGATGTAGAGCGTCACGCGCTCGCCTGCCGCATCCTCGAACATGAACTGGGCGCGCGCGCCGGCGTCACCGGGCAACAGGCGCCCGCCGACCAGCGCGTAGCCCTGCGTGCTCAGGTCCGGCAGCTTCAGCGGCTTGTCAAGGCGTTTCGACAGCCACTGGACCAGATGCTGCCGCTCGGCAGCGGCCACCTCGACCGGGTGCCGCTTCTCCGGTGCGTAAACCGCGTGGGCGACCGAAGCCGAATGCACGAACTCGCCGGGTGTGCCGCTCCTGGCGAACGGCATCCCGACCGGCGGCGCCGACCATTGGGCATTGCCCAGCCAGCCGGCGCCGAAGGCGACCAGCACGCCTGCTGCCATGCCGCCCCAGCGCATCCACAAGGCTCTTTGCGCGTGGCGCTGCTCAGCCTGGCCGGCCGCGGCCAGCAAGGCGGCAGGAACGGGCTCTTCGAACACTTCGGCATGCAGGCGGCGCAGCGCGTCGCGTTGGGCCTGCCAGGCCTGCGGGTCGATGTCGACGGGAGGGGGAACGGGGCGGTTCATGGTCGGCGGGTCATTTGAGCCGGCGCAGGCCGGGGCGGTTCAGGACGGGCGGCACCGCCACAGGCGCCGCAGCGCCGTCCATCAGGTCGTGGAGCCGGCTGCGTGCGCGCGAGAGCCGCGACATGACGGTTCCGGCCGGTATCCCCAGCACCTTGGCAACCTGCGCATAGGAGAGATCCTCGAGCGCCACCAGCAGCAGCACGGCACGCTGGTCTTCGGGCAGCAACAGCAGGCAGCGTTGCAGGTCCAGGCCGTCGTCATGCCCGCTGTCGACGCTGCGCAGCTCGTGTGCCACGTCCGCGATGTCGACCATGGTCCGCGGCGGCGAGCGCCGCAGCTGGCTCGCAAACAGGTTGTGCATGATCGTGAAGAGCCAGGCGCGCAGGTCGCTGCCCATCGTCCAGAGCCGCCACTTGCTGCAGGCCCGCTCGAGCGTGTCCTGCACCAGATCGTCGGCGGCCCAGGCGTCGCCCGTCAGCGCCCGCGCATAGCGGCGCAGGCTCGGGATGTGGGCGACGAGGGAACTGGAATCCATTGCCTGCACGAACGCCCGGATGCCCCGGTTTATTCCGCTGCCGGCAAAAAAAGTTTCAGCGGCTGCGGCTTTTCATCGCGCGCTCGACCTCGCGCTTGCCTTCGCGATCCTTGATCGTGTCGCGCTTGTCGTGCTCGGCCTTGCCCTTGGCCAGGGCGATTTCGCACTTCACCTTGCCGGCTTTCCAGTGGAGGTTGAGCGGCACCAGCGTGTAGCCCTTCTGTTCCACCTTGCCGGTGAGACGGCGGATCTGCTCCTTGTGCAGCAGCAGCTTCTTGGTGCGGATCGAGTCGGGCGTGGTGTGGGTCGAGGCGCTGCGCAGCGGGTTGATCTGGCAGCCGACGATGAACATCTCGCCGTCTCGGATCATCACGTAGCCGTCGGTCAGCTGGACCTTGCCTTCGCGCAGCGATTTCACTTCCCAGCCTTCGAGCACCATGCCGGCCTCGAAGCGCTCCTCGAAGAAATAGTTGTACGCTGCCTTCTTGTTGTCGGCGATGCGGGAAGAGGGGTCTTGTTTTTTCTTGGTAGCCATGGCGCTTGATTTGGGGTCTGCATGGCTTCAATACAATCC
>SEGN01000250.1 GCA_004211245.1 Variovorax sp. | reverse complement strand
GAGCGCCACCGTACCGAACATATCGGCTGGCTGCGCGCCGCCGTGCTCGGCGCCAACGACGGCATCGTCTCCACGGCCAGCCTGGTCGTGGGCGTCGCGGCGGCGCACGCCAGCCACGCGACCATCCTGACGACAGCGGTGGCCGGCCTCGTGGCGGGCGCGATGTCGATGGCGGCTGGCGAATTCGTCTCGGTCTACTCCCAGGCGGACACGGAAGCGGCCGATCTGGAGCGGGAACGCGTCGAGCTCAAGACGGACGCCGAGGCGGAACAGCGCGAGTTGACCGCCATCTACGTGCAGCGCGGCCTCGACCACCGGCTGGCCAGCCAGGTCGCCACGCAGCTCATGGCGCATGACGCGCTCGGTGCGCACGCGCGCGACGAACTGGGCATCACCGCGGCGCTCGCTGCGCGCCCTCTGCAAGCGGCCATGGCTTCGGCCGCCAGCTTCGCCGCGGGTGCCGCGATGCCGCTCGCGGTCGTGGCGATGGCGCCGCAGGCATCCTTGCTGCCGTGGACCGTCGCAACCGCCATTGCCTTCCTGGCGCTGCTCGGCGCGCTCGCCGCGCGGATCGGCGGCACACCGATGGCACGCAGCGTCTGGCGCGTTGCGCTGTGGGGCACGCTGGCCATGGGCGTCACCGCCGGCGTGGGAGCCCTGTTCGGAACGCCGGTGTGATGTCCTTCCTCTAGAGCGGCTGGTCCTCGGTTGCGACCAACCTGGACAACTCAGCGACCCCGATCGGCGGGCGAACCTGCCAGGCCAGCGTGAACATGCGCCTGGCCAGCCCGGCGGACATGCGCTCGATCTGCCGGCGCTCTCCAGCGAGCCGCGCCGCCAGCAACGGGTCGTGCGTGCCCGCCGCCAGCACGCTCTTGTTCAGCACCCACGCATAGGGCTCGATGCCGGCCCGGCGCAGGTCGTCCTGCAGGGCGGCGGCCTGCGAGACCGGCGTGACTTCCGGCAGCGTCACCAGAATGATCCGCGTGTACGCGGCGTCCTGCAGCCTCATCAACGGCGTGACGATGCGCCCGCCCTGCGCTTCGAACTCGCGCACCATCTGGCGGTGGTAGGCACCGGTGGCATCCATCAGCAACAGGGAGTGTCCGGTGGGCGCGGTGTCGAGCACCACGAACGCACTGCGGGCTTCGCTCACGATCCGCGAGAAGGCATTGAAGACCGCGACTTCTTCCGTGCAGGGTGAACGCAGATCCTCCCGCAGCAGCGCCTGCTCCTGCGCATCGAGGCCGGGCGATCTGGCGGCCATGATCTTCTCGACATAGCGCTGTGTTTCGAGCTTCGGGTCGATCCGGTCGACGCGCAGGCCCTGCACCTCGCCATCCAGCGTGCTTGCCAGGTGCGCGGCGGGGTCGGTGGTGCTCAGATGCACGGTCTTGCCGCGCTGAACCAGTCCGAGCGCCAGCGCGGCCGCGACCGTCGTCTTGCCAACGCCGCCCTTGCCCATCACCATGATCAGGCCCTGGCCCGCCGCGGCCAGTTCGTCCGCCAGGGCGGCCAGCCCTTGCAAAGGCGGTGTGGCCGTCGGGGATGCGGCCGCGTCAGCCGAAGCTGCGGGCGGTGCGGCCCCGAGCAGGGCACGCAAGGCCGGCAGGCCGACCGTGTCGAACGCGCGCAGTGGCACGGTGTCCCGGGGCAAGCTGCGCAAAGACTCGGGCATTTCGGCCACTGCCTGCTCGCCGAGTGCCTCGATGGCACAGGCCACGGCATCGGAGAGCTCGCTGGCATGGAACACGCCGTTGATCGCGAGACGCTGGTTGCGCAAACCCAGCGCCTGCAATTCCTCCGACGTCCTTGCGGCTTCGGCCAGCGCACCCTTGTCGGGCCGAGCCACCAGGATCACCGTCGTTCGCGCCGGATCGCCCAGCGCGTCGAGCGCGGCCTTGAAGCGCGCCTCCTGCATCTTCAATCCCGAGTGCGGCCCGAGGCAGGACGCGCCGCGGTCGTTGTCCTGCAGGAAGCCGCTCCATGCCTTGGGCAGGCTGAGCAGGCGCAGCGTGTGGCCGGTCGGTGCCGTGTCGAAGACGATGTGATCGAACGTTGCCGCGCCATCGGACAACAAGGCGGCGAACTCGTCGAAGGAGGCGATCTCGGTGGTGCATGCACCCGACAGCTGTTCGCGCACGGTCGCACGCTCGGCGTCCGTGGACCCGATGTCCATCTGCGCGAGGACACGGCGCCGATAGGACTCGGCGGCATGGTCGGGATCGATGTTCAGAACGCTCAGCCCGCGTGCACCGGGCACCGGCACGGGCGCGTTGCGCAGCGTCACGCCGAGCATCTCGTCCAGGTTGGAAGCTGCATCGGTGCTGACGAGCAAGACCGTCTTCCCCATGTCGGCCAGCGCCAGGGCTGCGGCGGCAGACAGCGAAGTCTTGCCGACGCCGCCCTTGCCGGTGAAGAAGAGATGCCGGGTCGGCGCGTTCAGGAATCCGGGGAGTTGCATGTTGAAGCCAGGATTGCTCGTTGCCGTGTTGGATGAACCTGTTCCTGCGATGGAACTGTGCTTCGAATGCGCCAAGCGGGCTTGCGATGCATCAAGGCAGTGCCGCGGCGCCATGCGCCTGTCGATGCCTTGATCTGCATCAAGCGCAGCACGGGACGCCACCGCACGCGCGGCCGGGTCCGTCCTAGACTTTGCCCATGAAAATACTTGTCGCAATCGATGGATCCAGGAACGCGCTGCGCGCCGTCAAATACGCAGCGAGGCTCGCGCACCTGTTGCGCACCGCCTCGAACAAGATCACGCTGATCAGCGTGCACGACGACATCGGCCTGCGCCATGCCCGTGCCTTCGTCGGCAAGGCGGAGGTTGCAGACTATCTGCGCGACCTCAGCGAGAAGGAGCTCAAGCCCGCCCGAAAGCTGCTGAAGGAGGACGGCATCGGCTACGACATGGAGATCCGCACCGGCCACGTGGCGCAGGAGATCGTCGCCTGCGCCGACAAGGGCAAGTTCGACATGATCGTGTTGGGCTCGAAAGGCCGCAGCGCCGTGGCGGACCTGCTGCTCGGCTCCGTCGCACAGCGCGTGCTTGCAAGCGCCAAACAGCCGGTCGTGGTGGTGAAGTGAAGGTGCACGGCCGATCGAGCGCCTGATATGGCCCACCAGCTTCGATGAGCGACGGTACCGCACTGGCGGCCAGCATCTTCGAGCGCCTGATGCGCGGATTCGACGTGCCGGTCGCACTGCGGCTGTGGGACGGCATCGTGCGGCCACCGCGTGCCGGCACGCCGGGTTTCACGCTGGTGTTGCGCGATCCCTCGCTGTTGCGGCGGCTGGTGATCGAGCGCAGCCCGCTGCTGCTGGCGGAAGGCTACTTCCGGGGCCTGATCGATGTCGAGGGCGACCTGTACAGCGCGCTGCGGCTGAAAGACCATTTTGCGCAGCTGCGGCTGTCGTGGCGCGACAGGATCGGCCTGCTGCGCGATGCGCTTCGCCTGCCGCAACTGCGCACAGCCGCCGCGCCGCTCGCACGGGTCGCGCAGCGCTTTTCCCATCGCCACTCCCAGGAGAGCGACCGCTCGGCGATCGCCTTTCACTACGACGTGTCGAATGCGTTCTATGCGCTGTGGCTGGATGCGGAGCGCGTCTATTCATGCGGCTACTTCGCGCATCCCGGGGACTCGCTGGACGCCGCGCAGCGCAACAAGCTCGAGCACGTCTGCCGCAAGCTTCGGCTCCGTCCGGGCGACCGGTTGCTCGACATCGGCTGCGGTTGGGGCGCCCTGGTGTGCTGGGCGGCGCGCCACCATGGCGTGCGCGCGCACGGCATCACGCTGAGCCAGCGGCAGTTCGACTTTGCACGGCAGCGTATCGAGGCCGAGAAGCTGAGCGGTCTCGTCACGGTCGAGTTGCGCGACTTTCGGGACCTTCCGGCCGACGCGGTCTACGACAAGGTCTCCAGCATCGGCATGTTCGAACATGTGGGCCTGGCGCACATGCCCGCCTACCTGGCGACCGTGCAGCGCGTGCTGCGCCCGGGCGGCCTGTTCCTCAACCACGGCATCACCCACGACGAAGAGGGGTGGAACCCGACACTCGCCAGCACGTTCATCAACCGCTACGTGTTTCCCGACGGCGAGCTCGACTGCGTCAGCAACATCCAGCGGGGGATGGAGCGGGCCGGCTTCGAGATCCATGACGTCGAGGGGCTGCGACCCCACTATGCACTCACGCTGCGCCATTGGGTCGCACGTCTCGAGGCGCGCCGGGAAGACGCGATCCACGAGGTCGGCGAAGGGACCTACCGGATCTGGCGGCTCTACATGGCAGCCTGCGCGCTGGAGTTCGATGCGGGCGGTACCGGCGTGTACCAGATCCTCGCATCCCGCCGCAACGACGGCGAGTGGCCGGTTCCCATGACGCGCAGCGACCTGTATGCGGAACCTGCCGGCACGGCGATGCCGGGGCCCGACAGTCCGGCGGAAGGTCGGAGCCGAAGCAGCGCGTCGCCGTGACGCGCGATGTCCGTGCGCTCCGTCAGCGGACGACATCGGCCTCGATGCGAACGATCGGCAACTGGGAACGCACGAAGCTCAACGCATATTGAAGTTCGCCCAGGCTTTCGGCGTGCAGCGTGAAGAGCGGGTCACCCCGACGCACCCGCTCCTGCACGCGCACATGCACCGAGGCACCCGC
>SEGN01000249.1 GCA_004211245.1 Variovorax sp. | reverse complement strand
TGGGACAGGGAAAGGGCAGGGGTGGTTCTGTCTCGCTAGTCCGGACGCGATCCGCGCTCGAGGCTCAGGCGGACCGGAATGGACTTGCCGGCCGGAACCTTGCTTCCCTCGGCGTGGTGCGCCAGCGGCAGCAGGGGATTGCATTCGGGAAAGTAGCCCGCAGCGCAACCGTCGGGAATGTCGTACGGAAAAACGCGCAGACCGTGGACCTGGCGCACCAGCCCGTCCTGCACCGCCGTGGTGGCCGTGACGAGGTCCCCTTCGGCGAGACCGAGGCGAGCCATGTCTGCCATGTTGAGCAGGACGACGTGCCGTGTGCCATAGATTCCGCGAAAACGATCATCGAGGCTGTAGATCGTCGTGTTGAACTGATCGTCGCTGCGCATCGTCATCAGGCGCAGCACATCGGGCGCTGATTCTGGTGTGTCGGGGTCCGCGACCAGGTCGTCTGGCACGACGAAATTGGCTTTGCCGGTTCCGGTGTTCCACTGTCGCTCCCGCGCCGCGTTCGGCTTCGGAAATCCCCCCGGCTGCCCGAGCCGCGCGTTGAAGTCCCTGAAGATGTCCGGGTACGTGGCTTCGATGGCGTCGCGGATCAGCGAATAGTCGTCGGCCCAGCGGCTCCACGTCACCTTCGGATTGTGATCGAGTGTCGCTTGCGCAATGCCGCAGAGGATGGCGACCTCCGATCGCAGGGCCTTGTCCGCTGGCGGCGCCACCCCCCTCGATGCGTGCATGCAGCCAGTGGAGTCTTCGACCGACACGAGCTGGTCGCCGCTGGCCTGCCGGTCGATTTCGATGCGCCCCAGGCAGGGAAGAAGATACGAAGTCTCTCCCGGCACCAGGTGGGTGCGATTGAGCTTGGTGGCCACGTGCACGGTGAGCCTGAGCCGCCGCCATGCGGCCTCCATCCTCACGGTGTCGGGAACAGCGCGCAGAAAATTCCCCCCCAGGCCGACGAAGGCGGTCACCGATCCGTCCAGCACACCCTCGCAGGTGTCGACGGTTGCCAGGCCGGTGTCCCGCGGGGGCTCGAACTCATAGAGTTCCGCGAGCCTGTCCAGCGGCACCAGTTCCGGTTTTTCGCTGATGCCGACGGTCCGCTGGCCCTGCACATTCGAATGCCCCCGGACCGGACAGATGCCTGCCCCGGGTTTGCCGATGTGCCCGCCGAGCAGCAGCAGGTTCGAAAGCATCTGGACGTTCTGCACACCCTTGCGGTGCTGGGTCAGGCCCATGCCATAGACGCCGATCACGGCGGTCGCCCGCGCGTAAGTGGCAGCGGCCTCCTCGAGCTGCGCACGGCGCAATCCCGATTCGCGCTCGATCGCTGGCCAGTCGGTGCGCCGAAGCCACTGCGCGAACGCAGGGAAGCCCTGCGTATGCTGCGAAATGAAGTCCGCATCGATCACCCGCCGCGCGCCGCTTTGCGATGCCTGGTCGTCGGACTGGACCAGTGCCTTGCACAGGCCCGCCATCGCGGCGATGTCGCCTCCGACCCGTACTTGCAGGTACTGGGTGCTGATGGTTGTCTGGGAGGGCGTGAGCATTTCCACTGGCGATTGCGGATTGACAAAGCTCACCAGCCCCCGCTCCTTCAGCGGGTTGAATGTGAGGATGGGGACATCCCGCTTGCGGGCGTCCTGCAGCTGGTGAAGCATCCTCGGACTGTTGACGCCCACGTTCTGCCCGAAGAAAAGGATGCAGTCGGTAACCTCGAAGTCTTCGAGCGACACCGTGCCCACCGGAACCCCGATCGTTTCAGGCAGCGCCACCGAGGTGCTCTCGTGGCACATGTTGGAACTGTCGGGAAGATTGTTGTTGCCGTACAGCCGGGCCAGCAGCTGGTACAGGTAGCTTGCCTCCAGCGAGGCACGACCCGAGGCATAGAACACAACCGACTTCGGGTCGTCCGCACGGAGTTGCCGCAAGGACTTGCCGATTCCGGAAAATGCCTCTTCCCAGGTCGTGGCTACATAGCGGTCGCCTTCGCGGTCATAGCGCATCGGCTGCGTGATCCGGCCGCCGCTCTCCAACGCGTGATCGCTCCAGCCCTGCAGTTCGGTGACGCTGTGATCGAGGAAAAATTCCGGTGGAAGACGCTTCGCTGTCAGCTCCCATGCAGTGGCCTTGGCGCCGTTTTCGCAGAACTCCGCTGCACGCGGCTCGGCGGGTTTGGCCCAGGCACAACTCACACACGCAAATCCGTCGTGCTTGTTCTGGTGGCGCAGAGCGAGCGGCCCGGCGACCGGTATGCCCTCACGCAGCATGTATGTCGCCACCGCCTTCAGGGATCCCCAGCCGCCCGCTGGATCGTTGTTGGGTTCGAACTTCGGATCTGCTTCGGTCATGGGCTCGTCGTCTTGGTTAACACCCCGGGAGGGCCAAGGTGTGCCCGCACCGGCCAGCCGACGGCCGGATCCGAAACGGAAAGGGACTTGGTTTTGTAGCGAGCCGGGATGACTCAGCCCCGCGGCGAAAGTCGCGACGGCTCGTCAGGAAGGCTCCTACGAGGCAGCGGAAGCGGACGTCTCCAGCGCGCGACTTCAGGGGACGTATTGCACCGCGCGGGTCCGACGACACAAGCCCCAGAGACGCAAGCCGGAAAGCTCGGCCATGCGCACCCCCATGGCGGTCGGCGCTGAAAGGGTCGCCAAGGCCGCGATACCGAGACGGGCGCATTTGCGCACCAGCTCGTGGCTGCCACGGCTGGTCAGCACCACGAAGCCGGGCTCGGCCAACCGGTCGGTGCGGGCCAGCGTTCCAAGCAGCTTGTCGAGCGCGTTGTGTCTGCCGATGTCTTCGAGCACGTCGGTGAGCCGGCCGTCCGTCCTGGCCCATCCCGCCGCGTGGATGGCACCGGCTTGCGCGTTGAGTTGCTGCCCCCGGGGCAAATCCTCGAACGCACGCAGCACGGTGGTCGCATCGATGCGCTCGATCCACCCGGGCCGCATGCCTGGCGTCAGGTCAAGGCCCAGCCCGGCAAAGCTTTCGACCCCGCACACGCCGCAGCCGGTGCGGCCCGCCATGCTGCGACGCCGGAGCTTCAGCCGCTCGAAGCAGCGGCTGGAGATGGTAAGGGCCACCTCGACGGCCTGCACGCCCTCGGGCAGCCCAGCCTCGCTGGCGTCGAGAAGGCGTACATCCATGGCGTGGCACTCGCGCTGATGGTCGAGGATCCCCTCGCTCAAGGCGAAGCCGAGCGCAAACGCTTCCAGATCGAGGGGAGTGGCCATCATGACCGCATGCGACACGCCATTGAAGACCAGCGAGACCGGCACTTCGGCGGCCAGCGTGCAGTCACCCAGCCGGCTGTTTGAGGCTTCGTGCACATGCACCCGCCGATGCACGAGGGGCAAAGGCAACTCGAGATCAAGATCGAACTGCATCCTGTCGAGGCTCGCAGGCGACGGGGCGTTCGCTTGTAAGCTGCCGGAGCGTTTTGGCGAAGGCGGCTTCGCGCGGACGGAACTGCGGCCACCTGTCGGATGCCGGCGCGGCCATGCCCGCTTCAGGGGTCTTCGGGGCGGATGGTGTCGTGCTCGGGCAAGTGCGTTGCAGGCATCCAGGTCAGCCTGCTGCGCACGAAGGTCTGGTCCTCAGGGGGCAGCGACTCGGGCGCGTCGAGGCTGCATGTGGTCACATCGATCTCGGGCTTGCCGTCGGCCTGGAAGGTCAGGTGGCTGCCGCAGTTGCCGCAGAAAGAACGAGTGGCCGATGCACTCGAACGGTAGTGCTGCGCCGAGCCCTGCAGAATCCGGAACGCGTTGGCAGGCACGCTGAACCACGCCACCGCCGGCGCTGCACTGATGCGCCGGCAGATGGCACAGTGACACAGCGTCAGGTGAAACGGCTCACCGGTGATGCGGTAGCGTACCGCCCCGCAGTGGCACCCGCCTTCAAGCAAAACCGGAGTGTTGTTCATGGCGTCCCTGGCCTCGCCGCCATCAGGCTGTCGCTGATGAGCGCGCGTCTTCGACCGGTGCCGCCGCAGACGCAACAGCCGACGGTGCGGGCAGCAGATGCTGTGCCGCCCGCGCGACCCGGACGCAGTCCCTGATGTGCTGCTCGCCCAGGCTGCGCAGCGCCGCATAGCCCAGCAACGCCGAAACGGCCTGGCCTGCGAGCGGTACGTACTTGGTCGCCTGCTTCGCCGTGAGGCGGATGCCGGCGTGCTTGGCAAGCCGGATCAGCAGCTCCCGGGTGACGAGCTTGCCGACCAGCAGCGCGCCGACGGCGGTGGCGGCCTTCTGCACACCCTCCCGCCGCTGCGGGGCGAGCCGGTCGAGTTGGGTGAGCGACAGGCCGAATTCGGCGCTGATCTGCGGCACCAGCCGCGAGAGCAGGGCCGCATCCGCCGCCCAGTCGAGCCCGGGCAGCGGGATCGCGCTGGCTGCGGCACCGATCAGCGCCTTGCGGCCGAGCAGGCGCCGGCTGCGCTGGATGGCCGCAAGCAGGTGGGGGTCGCCCTGGGCGAGCTCGATGGCGGTCGGCATGCGCGCAGCGTATCAGGCCGCCAGGGCTTCCAGTTGGTCCGACAGCGCGATCCAGCGCTCTTCGAGGAGGGCGATCTCTTCGTTCAAGGCCTTCAGCCGCTTGCCGGCGTCGGCCATGTCGGCCGGCGCCATGGTGCCGGCCAGGCGGGTTTCGAGCGCGGCCTTGTCGGCGCTGACCTGCGCGAGTCGCTCGTCGAC
>SEGN01000248.1 GCA_004211245.1 Variovorax sp. | reverse complement strand
GGCCCGATCGACGTGACGGCGCGCGCACTGGCCGAGCGCGTGCGCGACTCGCTCGGCACGGTGATCATCGACAACAAGCCCGGCGCCGGCGGCAACATCGGCGCGGACATGGTCGCCAAGGCGGCGCCCGATGGCCTGACCATCGGCATCGCGGCCACGGCCACGAACGCGGTCAATCCGTGGCTCTACAGCAAGATGCCGTTCAACGCGGCGACCGACTTCGCACCCATCACGCAGATGGTGCGCGTGCCGAACGTGCTGGTGATGAACGCCGAAACGGCGAAGCGCCTCAACATCGACAACCTGGCCCAGCTGATCGCCTACGCGAAGAAGAACCCGGCCAAGCTCAACTACGGCAGCGGCGGCAACGGCAGCGCGGGCCATCTGGCCGGCGAGTTGTTCAAGAAGGAAGCGGGCATCTTCGCGCTGCACATTCCGTACAACGGCGGCAACCCGGCGCAGTTGGCGCTGCTGTCGGGCCAGGTCGACTTCAACTTCGACAACCTGGCCACGGCCGCACCGAACATCCGCTCGGGCAAGCTCAAGGCAATCGCCGTGACCACCGCACAGCGCAGCAGCGCGCTGCCCGACGTGCCGCCGGTGGCCGACACGCTCAAGGGCTTCTCGATCGACACCTGGTGGGGCCTCGTCGCACCGGCCGGCACGCCGGCCGACGTGGTGGCCAAGCTGAACCAGGCCTTCGTCGCGGCGCTCAATGCGCCCGAGACGAAGACCCGTTTCGGCGCACTGCTGGCCGAACCGGTCGGCAATTCGCCGGAGCAGTTCGGCGCGTTCATGAAAAGCGAACTCGCCAAGTACGAAAAGGTCGTCAAGGCCACCGGCGCCAAGGTCGACTGAGGCTGCGGCGTGCGGCTCGAAGCAACGACCGAGCTGTCACCTCGCACGCCGTACCGCAGCTGGCCGGGCGCACTCGCGGTGCTGCTGGCCATCTTGACCTATGTCGGCGGCTTGAAGTGGTGGGACAACCGCACGCCCGGCAGCCGGCCGCTGACTGCAGGTGAAACGGTGAGCGTCGGCCAGGCCCGTTTCGTGCCGTCGCCAGATTGGCAGATGGACGTGGCGCGCTCCCGGCCCGGCCAGACCCTCATGCTGTTCAAGGGCAACCACAAGTTTCTGGTGAGCGTGGCGCCGTGGGCAGGCGGGCGGCAGGGGCCGCTGTCGCGGCAGCGCCGGTTGATGGAACGCGGCCAGGGGCTGCGCATCGACGGCGACGCCTCCAGCTTCATCACCTCCTGGGGCTTGCAAGGCGAAACCTTCGCCTATTACGGGCCGCACCTGGCCGGGCGCTTCTGGCAGGTGGTCGACGTGCAGCGCCGGTCGCTGGTGCAGGTCGACTTCTACGGCGGCAACGAGGACCTGAACGACGCGCTGCTCGAGGCCCGCGACATGCTCGAGTCGATGGACATCGACGCGCCGCCGTGACCGACTCGTTCTATCAGCCGCGCCGCGCGGCGTTCTGGGTGCTGCTGGCGTTGACTGTCAACGGCATCTTCTACACCGGCCACCTGTTTTCCGTGGGGCTGCGGGTGGTTCCGGTCACCGCTTTGCTGGGGCTTGCGGTGTGGGGTGTGTACGCGGGCCTCTTCGTGCTGGCGTTCCGCACGCTCGACCTGCTGGAGCAGCATGGGCGGGAAGCGTTCGTGCTGGCCTTCGGCTGGGGCGGCCTCGGTGCGGTGTACTTCGCAGCGCCGGCCAACCGGGCGATCCAGAACCTGTGCGCCAAGCTGGTGTCACCCGAGTTCGCGGCACGCTGGGGGCCGGCCGCCGCAGGGCCCATCACCGAGGAGTTCCTGAAGATCGCCGGCGTGATCCTGCTGGTGCTGGTGGCGCGCAGCGCGTTCAGGACACACCTGTCGGTTCTGGTGGTCGGTGCCGTGGCCGGGCTGGGGTTTCAGGTGGTCGAGAACCTGAGCGCCACCGTCAACGCCTCGATGCACTTTCCGCTCGAGAACCAGGTGCGCCCGGTGCTGCTGAACCTGCTCACGCGCGGCCTCATGAGCGGGCTTTGGAGCCATGCGGCCTACACGACCATCGCGTCGTACGGCATCGCCTGGTTCCTGCTCCATCCAGCCCGCCCGATGGCCGCGAGGCTGGGCGTTGCGCTACTGTGCTTCGCGCTGGCCTGGGCCATGCACTTCGCCTGGAACTCGCCTCTTCTGGAAGACCTGTTCGACGGCGGCTACGCGCAGATGGCCCTGCTGCTCGCGGTCAAGGGCGTTCCCGCCATGATGGCGGCCGGGATCTTCTGGCACGCAGCCGCCCGCGAGAACGGCGCCTATCTGCATGCGCATGCGGCGTATCTGGTGCCGGAGCGCGATCTGATTCGCGACGACGAGTGGGTTCGACTCGGCGCGCCGATGGCGCGCTACCGGGTTCGGCGAATCATCGGTCGCCGCTTCGGCCGACCGGCACGAAGACTGAAAGCGCAATTGCAGCGCGAGCAGTTGCGGCTGATTCGCAAGGCCGCAACGTACGGCCGCGGGCCGCAGACGCAGCGCCACGAAACCGCGGTGCGACGCCTGCGCGCCGAGTTGGACGCGTTGATGACGCCGCGGCCCTGAAAGGCGAAGCCCCCGCTATTCGCCGAGGTACGCCGCGCGCACCTTCGGGTCGCTCAGCATGACCTTGGCATCCCCGCTCATGGTGATGAGGCCCGATTCCATCACGTACCCACGATCGGCCAGGCCCAGCGCGCGGTTGGCGTTCTGCTCGACCAGCAGGATCGTCACGCCCTGCTTCGCGACGGTCTCCACCACTTCGAAGATCTTGTCGCACATGATGGGCGACAAACCCATCGTGGGCTCGTCCAGCAGCAGCACCTTGGGGCGCGCCATCAGCGCGCGGCCCATGGCCAGCATCTGCTGCTCGCCGCCGGACATGGTGCCCGACAGCTGCGTGGCGCGCTCCTTCAGGCGCGGGAAGGTGGCGAACACCTTCTCCATGTCCTCGGCGATGGCCTCCTTGTCGTTGCGGATGAACGCGCCGATCTGCAGGTTCTCGGTGATGGTCATGCGGGTGAACACGCCGCGGCCTTCGGGCACCATGACCAGGCCTTCCTTGACCAGATCCCACGCGCCGCGGCCCTTGATGCTCTTGCCGAGGTATTCGATGGTGCCGCCCAGATGCGGCAGCGTGCCGGTCACGGCCTTCATCGTCGTGGTCTTGCCGGCACCGTTGGAGCCGATCAGCGAGACCAGCTCGCCTTCGCGCACCTCGAAGTCCACGCCCTTGACGGCCTGGATGCCGCCGTAGGCGACCTTCAGGCCGCTGACTTTCAGAAGAGTCTGTGCCATGTCAGTGGCCTCCCGTGCCCAGATAGGCTTCAATCACTTTTTCGTTCTTCTGCACGTCGGCGGGCACGCCTTCGGCGATCTGTTTGCCGTAGTCGAGCACCGTCACGCGGTCGCACAGGCCCATGATCAACTTGACGTCGTGTTCGATGATGAGCACGGTGCGGTTGTCGCGGCGGATGCGGTCGATCAGCTCGCGCAGTTGCACTTTCTCGGTCGCGTTCATGCCGGCCGCCGGCTCGTCGAGCGCGATGAGTTGCGGGTCGGTGGCAAGGGCGCGCGCGATCTCGAGGCGGCGCTGGTCGCCGTAGCTCAGGGTGCGCGCCTTGAAATCGGCGTACTTGCCGACGCCCACGTAATCGAGCAGTTCGCGCGCGCGCTGAGCGATCTCGGCCTCTTCCTGCTTGAACTTCCCGCTGCGGAAGATGGCGCCGAACACGCCGGAGTGGGTGCGCACGTGGCGGCCGACCATCACGTTCTCGAGCGCCGTCATCTCGGCGAACAGGCGGATGTTCTGGAAGGTGCGCGCGATGCCGGCCTTCGCGACCTCGTGTACCGCGGTCGGCTTGTACGGTTTGCCGGCCAGCTCGAAGGTGCCGCTGTCGGGCGTGTAGAGGCCCGTGATCACGTTGAAGAAGGTGGTCTTGCCGGCGCCGTTCGGTCCGATCAGGCCGTAGACCTGACCGCGCTGGATGGTGATGCCGACATCGGACAGGGCCTGCAGCCCGCCGAAGCGTTTGGAGATGCCGCGCACCTCGAGGACGGTTTCAGACATTGTTGCGGCTCCGGCTCAGGGATTGATCGACATCGGACGCGCGGCGCCGCCGGGCACCTCGTCGGACGGGGCCTCGATGCCCGAGCCATGCTGCTGGATCGAGCCGTCGATGGCGTTGGGCGCGGTGGCCAGCGACTTGCCGTGTTCCGGCGAAGGCCACAGGCCGCGCGGGCGCACCAGCATGATGATGATCATGGCCAGCGCGATGAAGAGCTGGCGCAGGATGGAGGCGTCGAGCCGGCCATCGGTCATCGACTGCAAGGGGCCGGCCACGTAGCGCAGCACCTCGGGCAGCGTCGACAGCAGCACCGCCCCGAGAATCACGCCCGGCAGGTGGCCGATGCCGCCCAGCACGACCATCGCGACGATCATCACCGACTCCATCAGGTTGAAGGACTCGGGCGTGATCGCGCTCTGGAACGACGCGAACATCGCGCCGGACACGCCGCCGAAGCTGGCGCCCATGCCGAAGGCCAGCAACTTCATGTTGCGGGTGTTGATGCCCATCGCCTTGGCAGCGATCTCGTCTTCGCGAATCGCCATCCAGCCGCGGCCGATGCGCGACTTCTGCAGGCGGTTCGAGATGATCAGCGTGGCGATCACGAAGGCCAGGAACA
>SEGN01000247.1 GCA_004211245.1 Variovorax sp. | reverse complement strand
GGCCTTGTAGAGCAGAGGCTCGACCAGCACCTTCTTCTCGAAGATGCCCTTCTCGGTGAACAGGTCGTAGAACTTCTGGAAGTAGGCGACGTCGCTCGGCTTGAACTCGTTGTAGAGCATGTACGAGGCGAGCGGCACTTCGGCGGTGAGCGGCCCCTCGATGGCGGTGTAGCCCTTCATGTACTGGCGCGCGTCTTCCGGCTTGGTGCGCACCAGCTCCACGCCCCGTGCATAGGCCGCGATGAACTTCTTCGAGACCTCCGGATTCTTCTTGATGAACTCGCTGGTGAGGCTGGCCGCGCCGCCGTGCCAGGGCGCCATCGGGTCGCCCAGGATGTATTTGGCCACCACGCCGGCTTCGATCACGCGCGTGGTGCCGTTCATGCGGCCGATGGTGCCGGTCGGCTCCAGCGTGTAGCAGGCATCGACCTGGCCCGCCACCAGCGCGGCGACGTGCTGGCCGATCGGCAACTCGCTCACTGTCGCGCCGGTGGCGCCGGCGCGCTCGAGCATGGTCTTGCACAGCGTGACGTTCTGGATGCCGGGGCCCGATGCGACCTTCTTGCCCTTGAGGTCGGCCATCGTCTTGATGGCGCTGTCCTTGCCCGTGATGAACTCATCCAGCACGAATTTGGCGTTGCTCGGGTTGGTGCAGAAGATCTTGAAGAGGCCCGGCTGCGCGATCTCGCCGATCGCGAGGTTGGCCGAGCCGGTGCCGTTGCTGCTGCCGTCGGAGCGGCCCGAGAGCATCGCCTCCATCACCTGCTGGGCGCCCGCGAACTTCAGCGGCTCGACGTCGAGGCCGGCCTCCTTGAAGTAGCCTTTTTCGACGGCGGCGAAGAACGGCAGGCCCGCTGCCACCGGCCAGAAGCCGATGCGCAGCTTGGCGGACTGCGCACGCACGATGGCCGGCGCGGCCAGCACGCCGAGGCCGGCGGCGCCGGCTTGCAGCAACTTGCGACGCGAAGGACCGGGGGAGATGGGCGAATGTGTCATGAAGCTTCCTGCTGAAGAGGGGTGGAAATGGGTGCTTGCTGTCTCGATGCGATGTAGGTGCTTGCTGTCTCGATGCGATGTAGCGGCGCCAGCCGCCATGTGTTGTGATGTCTTCGGCGCCTTCGAGCGCGAGCGCTTCGCAGACGAAGCCCTGCACGCTGCTGCCGTCGTCGAGCGCGAGCGTGCCGATGCCGAGCGGCGCCGGGATGAGTGCGACGAAGCTGCCGTAGTGCGCGAGCGGCATCTCCCACACCTCGACCACGATCGCCGCACCGGTGCCGGGCGCGACGCGCACCATGCCGGGCTTGGGCGGCACGGTGCCGGGCAAGGCATAGAGCCGGTAGTCGGGCGCGGTCCGCGTTTCGGCGACGAGGCGGGCGCCGCGCTCGCGCAGCTGGCTGTTGAGCGGCATGCCCGACAGGTGCGCGCCGACCACCGCGACCCTGACCGTGTCGGTCGTCATCGGCAGCACCGTGGGCGCCGGCATCGGCCGCCCCGTGGCGCCGAGCGTGAGCCCGGTGGCATGGTGATAGCGCTGGCCGAGCTCGGCCAGTTGCAGGTCGCTGCCGCACGGTCCGATCAGCGTGATGCCGAACGGCAGGCCGTCGGATCGCAGGCTGCTCGGCACCGACAGCGCAGCGTAGTCGAGCAGGTTGACGAAGTTGGTGTAGGCGCCCAGTTCGCGGTTGCGCACCACCGGGTCGGCCCGCATCGCCTCGATGGTGCAGTGCGTGGGGGCGGTCGGCACCAGCAGCAGGTCGATCGCGTTCCACATCGGTGCGACACGCTGGCCGAGCGCGCGCAAACGCGTCTGCGCGTCGACGAAGTCGGCGGCACTGTAGTTGCGCCCGCTGGCCAGGATGCTGCGCACCGGCTCGATCACCTCGGTCGCATGCGCATCGAAGAAGCTGCGCACCGCGGCGTAGCGTTCGGCCACGAGCGCACTGTCGTAGAGCAGCGCCGCGGCCTCCGCCAGCGGGGCGTAGTCGACGGGCACCTTTTCGCCGCCGAGCGCCTCGAGCCGCGCGATGGCGTCGTCGAACGCCTCGGCCGCGAGTTTGTCGCCGAGGAATTCCAGGACGGACGGCACGCCGAAGCGGAACCGTGCCGGCCACGGCCAGGTGGCGAGCCGCAACGGCCGCGCGTACGGGTCGGCCGCATCGAAACCCTGTGCTGCCTGCAGCACCTGCACGGCCAGCGCGACGGTGGGCGCGAAGATCGAGACGCAGTCGACGCTCTGCGCTGCCGGCAGCACGCCGCGCGTGCTGAGCAGTCCCTTGGTCGGCTTGAGGCCGACGATGTTGTTGAGACCGGCCGGCACGCGCCCCGAACCGGCCGTGTCGGTGCCGAGCGCGAAATCGACCTGGCCTGTGGCCACGACATAGGCCGAACCGGAACTGGAGCCGCCCGAGACATAGCGCGCGTCGAAACTGTTCGGGACTGCGCCGTACGGCGAGCGCGTGCCGTTCAGGCCACAGGCGAACTGGTCGAGGTTGGTCTTGCCGACCAACGTGGCACCGGCATCGAGCAGCCGCTGCACCACATGGGCGTGTTCTTCGGGCAGGCGTTCGAATGCCGGGCAGGCGGCCGTGGTGGGCACGCCGGCCGCGTCGATGTTGTCCTTGATCGCGAAGCGCAGGCCCGCGAGCGGGCCGGTGGCTGCGCCCTGCACCGGCGCGGCGAAGCGCGCGATCCAGGCCGCAGTTGCGATTCCTTCTTCATGCACCATCATCAAGCATCCTGTCTTGTGTACATGATGAGTTGCAAGCGGCGTGCCAACCGCCGTGGCCTCCTCGCGCCATCCGCCGACAGCGCAACGGCCGGCGGGCGTGAGAATGGCAGGCGTCTACCCAGAGAGCGCGCACCGCCGCGTCAAATGCCATGAAAAAACTTGCTGCCGTCGCGATGCTGGCCTTCACCGGGCTCACAGGCTCCGTCGCCGTCCAGGCCCAGGTGAGCGAACGGGATCGCCAGTACTGTGCAAGCGGCCGCTCCGGCATGGACTTCGGTTCCTGCATGCGGCAGATGCAGTACGACCGCGAACGCGAGCGCGACCGTTACGAGCGCCGCAATAACGACGGCCGGGGCGGGTACGACCGGCGCGACGACGACCGGCGTCAGTGGTCGCAACCCGCGCCCCCGCCCCCCGGCTACCAGCAGCACCGCGCGCCGGTCGAGCAGCCGCGCCTGAGCGACATGCAGGAGCGCGCGCTCAACAACTGCAACATGCTGGCGCCGCGCGACCAGCCGCGCTGCCGCGCCACGGTGATGTCGACGGTGCGCTGAGCGGGCCGGGCGCTACCGGCTGAAGACGATCAGCGTCCAGACGATCACGGCGAGCTGGACGATGTTGATGAGGATCGCCGTGAGGTGCGTTTTGCGGAATCCGGGGATGGCGTCCATGTAGTTCGACTGCATCTGCGCGCCGAGTGCGTCCATTCTGGGAATGACCTGCTGTCGCAGCACGACGGCCATCGCGGCCAGGCCCGCAGCGCCCGCAGCGAGGCCCAGGCGTCCTGCGACGACAAAGCTGATCGACGTCGCGCTCGCCGTCACGCAGGCGGCGCGGTAATAGAGATTGAAGAAGCCCCGCACGAAGCTGGCGTCGAGCGGCGTGTCGTGCTTCAGCACCAGCAGCGGGATGGATCCCATGATGAAGTAGGCCGTCGTCACGAGCAGGGCCACCGTGAAGCACAGGGCGATGAACATGGCGCCGGACATGCGGCTGCCCCTACCGTCCCAGCACCATGCGAACCGCCTGCGGCAGCGTCTGCGCCTCAGGCAGAAAGTGGTCGATGGCGGCGCCGAGCACCACGGCGCACACCACCGCGCCGAGCAGCGGCTTCCAGGTGAGGCGCAGCGCGGCCGAAAGCCAGCCTTCGCGCCCCAGGCGCACCGCAGCGCGAGCCGACACGTAGGAGAACGCGACCTCGAGCGTGACGGCCAGCAGCACGTCCGAGCCGAAGTACAGCAGCACGAGCCAGCCGGCGCCAAGCACGACGGCGATGCCGACCACGAAGATCGCCAGCACCGGAATCACGACCACCGCTCCTTCGTCTGCGCTGCCCGCGGCCTCCAGCGCGCCGCCGGCGAGTTCGCCGAGGCCGGTGCCGTCCGCACGGGCCAGGTCGGCGTAGCCGGTGTCGGCGGCGTGCGGGCCGCTCCCGCCCGGCAGATCGGGCACATCGAAGTCGGGATTGAAGTCCGCGCGGTCTTCGGCCAGCCGCTTCGCCCACCAGCGCAGGATCAGCAGGTACGCAACGTAGCCGACGCCGAGCGTGAACACGTAGCGCACGGCCAGCGAATGGGTGCCGAAGTGCATCACGAGGCTCGAGACGCCCCACATCAGGAGCAGCGTGAAGGTGCCGATCAGGAGGCCGTGCGCGCGCAGGCTGTGGCGACGGTGCAGGTCGCGCTCGAAGGCGCTTTCCCACAGCTTGACCGAGCGCCAGTTGGACAGGACTTTCATGCCGTCACTGTCGGCACGCGCAGCGCCAGCGCGCACATGAGTTCGTAGCCGACCGTGCCGGCGGCGCGCGCCACTTCGTCGATCGGCAGCACCGCTTCCGGCGCGACCGCAGAACGGCCCCACAGCACGACCTCGCTGCCGAAGCCCGCGTCGGGAACGGGCGTGAGGTCGACCGTGATCATGTCCATGCTGACGCGGCCGACGGTGCGCGTGCGCACGCCGTTCACCAGCACCGGCGTTCCGGTATGGGCATGGCGCGGGTAGCCGTCGGCATAGCCCACGGCCGCGACGCCGATGCGCATCGGCGCCTCGGCGACGAAACTCGATCCGTAGCCGACCGCTGCACCGGGCGCGAGTTGCTGCACGCCGATGAGCCGGGTGGCCAGGGTCATGGTCGGCTGCAATTGCCAGTGCGCCGCGTCGTGCTCGGGGAAATCGGGCACGCCGCCGTAGAGCGCGATGCCGGGACGCACCCAATCGGCACGCGTCAAATCGGCGTGGCGCAGCAGCGCAGCGCTGTTGGCAATGGAGCGCTCGCCCGGCAGGTCTTCGGTGGCGCGCTCGAACGCGGCGACCTGCGCCGCGATGCCGCGCGGGCCGTCGGCGTCGCTGAAGTGGGTGACCAGCGAGATCTCGTCCACCTGCGGCAGCGCGTTCAGGCGTGTCCAGGCGGCGCGGTAGCGCTCGGGCACGAAGCCCAGCCGGTTCATGCCGGAGTTCATCTTGAGGAAAACGCGCTGCGGCTGTTGCGTCTTGTGCGCCGCCAGCATGTCGATCTGCTCGTCGCAGTGCACCGTGTGCCAGAGGTCGAGCCGCGAGCACAGCTCGAGGTCGCGCGCTTCGAACACGCCTTCGAGCAACAGGACCGGCCCGCGCCAGCCGAGCGCACGCACACGCTCGGCCTCGGCCAGGTCCAGCAGCGCGAAGCCGTCGGCGCCGCGCAGGCCCTCATAGACGCGCTCGATGCCGTGCCCGTAGGCGTTGGCCTTGACCACGGCCCAGACCCGCGCGTCCAGTGCGGCGCGGCGCGCCCGGTCGAGGTTGTGACGCAGCGCGTCCTCTGGCCAGCCAGCCCATCGATGAAGCGCGGTTTTTACACCATCATGTCGGCCCAGTTCTTTTCGTCGGTGGCCGACAACGCGCTCTTCGTCGCCGCCATCGAACTGTTGCGAACCACGGGGGCTCCCGAGTGGCAGCGCGCAGCGCTGGTGCCGATCTTCGCGATCTTCTACGTCGTGCTGGCGCCGCTGGTCGGCGCTTTTTCCGACGCCTTGCCGAAGGGCAAGGTCATGTTCATCAGCAACGCCATCAAGGTGCTGGGCTGCGTGATGATGCTGTTCGGCTCGCACCCGCTGCTTTCGTACGCGATCGTCGGCCTCGGTGCCGCGGCCTACTCGCCGGCCAAATACGGCATCCTCACCGAACTGCTGCCCGCTTCGCAACTGGTCAAGGCCAACGGATGGATCGAGGGCCTGACCATCGCGTCGATCATCCTGGGCATCCTGCTCGGCGGGCAACTGGTCGGGCACATCGTGTCGAACCAGCTGCTGTCGTTCGATTTCCCGCTCATCGACACCGGCATCGACACCGCGCCCGAAGCCGCGATCAGCGTGCTGATCTTCGTCTACCTGATCGCGGCCTGGTTCAACACGCGCATCCCGCATACCGGCGTCGAGATGCGGCCGCTGCGCGCCAACCGGCAACACAGCTTCGCGCGCAACCTGTTCGCGCTGCTGCCCGATTTCTGGCACTGCAACTCGCGGCTGTGGCGCGACAAGCTGGGCCAGATCTCGCTCGGTACCACCACCCTGTTCTGGGGCGCGGGCGGCAATCTCAAGTACATCGTGCTGGCCTGGGCATCGCTCGCACTGGGCTACAACACGGCGCAGGCCACCGCACTCACCGGCGTGGTGGTGATCGGCACCGCCGTCGGCGCGGTCGTCGCCTCGATGCGGATGAAGCTCGACATGGCGACGCGTGTGATCCCGCTCGGCATCGGCATGGGCTTGCTGATCATCTCGCTCAACTTCATCACCAATCTCTGGATCGCGATTCCGTTCCTGATCCTGCTGGGCGGGCTCGGCGGCTTCCTGGTGGTGCCGATGAACGCGCTGCTGCAGCACCGCGGGCACAACCTGATGGGGGCCGGCCGCTCCATCGCCGTGCAGAACTTCAACGAGCAGGCCTGCATCCTCCTGCTGGGTGCGTTCTACAGCGCCTGCACCGGGCTGGGCCTGTCGGCCTATACGGCGATCACGGCCTTCGGCCTGGTGGTGGCCGGTTTCATGTGGCTCATCAAGCGCTGGCACGAAAGCAACTGCGCGAAGTATCCTGAGGAAATCGCGCACCTGCTGGCGATCGCGCGCAGCGACAAACACCACTGAAAGGTTGCACCATGCCGAGCATCTACGAATTCGAGGCCACCAGCATCGATGGCAAACCGGTGCCGCTCGGCAACTTCCGCGGCAACGTGCTGCTGATCGTGAACACCGCCAGCCAGTGCGGCTTCACGCCGCAGTTCGCGGGGCTCGAGGAATTGCATGAGAAGTACGGTGCGCAGGGACTCACGGTGCTCGGCTTCCCGTCGAACCAGTTCGGCGCCCAGGATCCGGGCAGCAACGAAGAGATCGGCGCGTTCTGCACCAAGAACTACGGCGTGAGCTTTCCGATGATGGCGAAGATCGACGTCAACGGCAGCAATGCCGCGCCGCTCTACCAATGGCTCGTGAAGGAAAAGCCGGGCCTGCTCGGCAGCACCGCGATCAAGTGGAACTTCACCAAGTTCCTGGTCGGGCGCGACGGCACTGTGCGCAAGCGCTACGCGCCGCTCGACACGCCCGCTTCGATCGCACGCGATATCGAGGCGGCGCTGGCCGGCTGAAGGCCTGGACTAGGTCAGCGTGTTGAACGCGCTGACAGGCTGCGGGATGGCGCCCGGCCGGAGCGTCGGAACGGCCGGAGTCGGGTGGACGTCGTCGGGGTTCCAAGGCGCGGCATGCCGCAGCAGCGTGTCGCGGCATTCGAGCAGCGCCGTGTGGCTGCGCGCAAACTCGACCCAGCCGCCGGTGTCGAAGGTATCGACCGGGCTGCGCATGCCCATGCCCACCAGCATTGCGAGAGAAAAGTCTTTCCATGAAGCGTAGGCGGCCCTCGCCGAGCGCTGCAGCACGGCGAGCACGTCTTCGGCCGAATCGCGCGGCACGAAACCGACTGCACAGCCCAGCCGCACGATGTAGGCGACCTGCTGAATGTCCCATGCCATCGTGCTGAAGTCCTGTTTGAAGAATCGTCGTGGCGACGCCACCCGCACGTCCATCGACAGAAACAGGCACACGTCGCGCAGCGACGCGAAGGCGTTCGAATCCACCGTGGTACCGGCAGCCCATGCCGAGAAGGCGGCCTCTTCTTCTGCGCTTTCACGACCGAGCTGGCGCAGCCTGCCGAAGATGGCGCTGCGACAGGTTTCTGCCGAGTCGATGCCCCAGTGCGACTTGAGGATGGTGCGAACGCGCCGGGGCGGCAGGGCGCTTGCCAACTGATTGAAGTTGTCGTGCTCCAGCA
>SEGN01000712.1 GCA_004211245.1 Variovorax sp. | reverse complement strand
GCCTGTTTTTGCAACCCTGTGGCGCGGCTTCATTTCTAAGATCGATGCACCCACCCATCGGACGCACACACAAGGCATCGCATGAACCTGCAGCAATTCCCCCGTTACCCGCTGACCTTCGGGCCTTCGCCGATCCAGCCACTCAAGCGACTGAGCGCGCACCTGGGCGGCAAGGTCGAGCTTTTCGCAAAGCGCGAAGACTGCAACAGCGGGCTGGCCTTCGGCGGCAACAAGACACGCAAGCTCGAGTACCTCATTCCCGAGGCACTCGAAGGCGGCTACGACACGCTGGTGTCCATCGGCGGCATCCAGTCGAACCAGACGCGCCAGGTCGCTGCCGTGGCGGCCCACCTCGGCCTCAAGTGCGTGCTGGTGCAGGAGAACTGGGTCAACTACTCCGATGCGGTGTACGACCGGGTCGGCAACATCGAGATGTCGCGCATCATGGGCGCCGACGTGCGTCTGGACGCCGCGGGCTTCGACATCGGCATCCGCAAGAGCTGGGAAGACGCGATGGACAGCGTGCGCCAGGCCGGCGGCAAGCCGTTCCCGATTCCGGCCGGCTGCTCCGAGCATCCGAAGGGCGGTCTGGGCTTCGTGGCCTTCGCCGAAGAGGTGCGCCAGCAGGAAGCCGAAATGGGCATCACCTTCGATTACGTCGTGGTCTGCGCCGTGACCGGCAGCACGCAGGCCGGCATGGTGGTCGGCTTCGCAGCCGATGGCCGGGCCGACCGCGTGATCGGCATCGATGCCTCGGCCAAGCCGCAGCAGACCTATGACCAGGGACGTGGTGCTCGACACCCGCTTCGGCGGCCCGGAATACGGCCTGCCCAACGATGGCACGCTGGAGGCCATCCGCCTGTGCGCGCGCCTCGAAGGCATGCTGACCGACCCGGTGTACGAAGGCAAATCGATGCACGGGATGATCGAGAAGGTGCGGCTCGGCGAGTTCCCGCCAGGTTCGAAGGTGCTGTATGCCCACCTGGGTGGCGTGCCGGCACTGAACGCCTACAGCTTCATCTTCCGCAACGGCTGAGTGCGGCCATGGAACTGCTGCGGCACGCACCAGCCTCCTCGGGGCGGCGCATGCAATGGGTATGCGGTGAAGAGGTCGTGAGCGAGGCCCTGGCGGTCGCAGCCGGGCTTGCGCAGTCGCACGGCATCGGGGTCGACCTCTGGCGCGTCGACGACTGGGCGGCGTTGGCGCAGGAAGGCATCGCGTGCGAACGGCGCTGGCGAAAGGGTGAGGGTCGCGAGGTGCAAAGTCGCTTCGAGCGCCTGCTGGCGCCGACGCAGGGGCCGATCCTCGCGGTCACGCGAGCGCCGCGCGAGCTGCCTGAAATGGTCCGTGCCTTCGTGCCGGCGGGCCGGCGCTTTCTCAGCCTCAGTGGCGACGACGTCGCTGCGCTGCGCGAGGCCGCGCTGCGACTGGATGGCGAGACGGACATCGAACAGTCGAAGCTGTCCGCCATCTAGCGCTGGGCCTGTTCCGTGCCTCGGCCGGATGCCGCGGCGCGGGATGTCGCTCAGCCCACTTCGGCGATCAGCTCGATCTCGACGCAGCAACCCATCGGGATCTGGGCCACGCCGAAGGCGCTGCGAGCGTGCGCGCCTTTTTCTGCGCCGAAGACTTCGGCGAACAGCTCGCTC
>SEGN01000022.1 GCA_004211245.1 Variovorax sp. | reverse complement strand
TTCCAGCGGGCGTTCAAGCGCTGGACGGGGCAGCAGTGCAGCGCCTATCGGCGTCGCTGATGTCCGGGCAGACCCCAGTGTCACGGCGCGCGCGCAGCGGCAGAATTCCGCCCGGGAGGAAATTGACGTCATCGACGTATTTCCATCGAAGGCCCGAGCCATGAAGTCCGATCGCGAGATCAAAGCTGCCTCTGTCGAGCGCTTCGGCGACTACGAGTTGCCAGTTCCGCCGGCGCTCAGCCTGCCGGTGGTGCAGCCGTTGCTCGATGCCTACGTCGAGAACAGCCGCACTTTCTGGCAGGCCTACGCCGATTTCTGGGGCTCGATGCTCGAAGGCAGGCCCGACGTTCGCGACAAGCGGCGCTGAGGCGCGGCGTCAGCGCGCCCGGCCGTTGAGATACGGCTCGGGATTCACCGCAACGCCCTGCTTGCGGATCTCGAAGTGCAGCTTCACGCGGTCGGTTCCGCTCTTGCCCATCTCGGCAATGGTCTGGCCTTGCCGCACCACGTCCTTTTCCTTCACCAGGATCACGTTGTTGTGCGCGTAGGCGGTGAGGAAGGTTTCGTTGTGCTTGACGATGACCATGTTGCCGTAACCGCGCAGGTCTCCACCCACGTAGACCACACGCCCGTCCGCCGACGCCTTGACCGGGTCGCCGAGGCTGCCGGCAATGTCGATCCCCTTGTTTCGATTCCCGTCGAAACGCGTCAGCGTGGCGCCGGGCGCCGGGCGGATGAACTCCGCCGCGGGCCGCGAGGTGGTGCCGGCAGGCGGCGTCGGACCGGAGGGCGTGGTGCAGGCGGCGAGCAGGCCGCAGGCGACGATGGCGAGCGCGAGCGCGGTGCTGCGGGGCGAGAGGAAGAGGTTGTTCTGGTGCATGACGTTGGTTTTGAGCAGTTCGACGGCAGGATGTTCCGTCACGCGCGTGCCATGGCGCGCAGCCGGGGCTGGCGCTGCAGCACCTCGGTACGCGGACCGGCATCGACGACGCGACCGGCCTCCATCAGCACCACGGTGTCGAAATGTTCCAGCACGCTCAGGCGATGGATGGAAGCGATCACGCACGCGTCGGGGAATGCGGCGGCAACCCGCTCCAGCACGCGGGTCTCGGTCGCGGTATCGAGGGCGCTGGTGGGCTCGTCGAGCAGCAGCAGCGAACTGCCTTGCGCTGCCAGCACGCCGCGTGCGAGGCACAGGCGCTGGCGCTGGCCGCCGGAAAGGTTGAAGCCGCGCTCGGTCAGCGGGCTGTCGAGCGTACCCTTCATGGCGTCCAGCACTTCGTCGAAAGCGCTCGCATGCAGCGCCGACTGCAGCGCCGCATCCTCGCAAGGCTGGCCGAAGGTGAGGTTCTCGCGCACGCTGGCCTCGAACACTTCGGTCTCCTGTGGAATGAGCGTGGCCAGGCTGCGCAGCGCAGCCCAGTCCGTCGCCTGTCCGTCGAGGGCGAGCGTGCCGCTTTGCGGCACATAGAGCCCGGCCATCACGCGCAGCAGCGTGCTCTTGCCGCCGCCGCTCGGGCCGACCAGCGCGACACGTTCCCCGCGCCGCAGGCTCAGCGACAGCCCGTGCAAACCACCCCCGCGCGCAGCGTCGGCATAGCCCCAGCCGAGACCGTCGACGGTCAGGCGCTGCCACCCGGCGCCGTGCGAAATCGGCATGTCGCTGCGGCCGTCGTCCGGATCGCCCGGCGCCTCCCACAACGGCCCCGCGCTCAGGTAGTCGGTGTGCATGCGCGCAAAGCTCTGGAAGTTGGCCGCCATCGAGCCGACCACCGCAGCGGCCTGCTGCGCGTACTGGTAGATCATGAAAACCGTGCCGATCTGCACCGCCTGGCCGGGCGCCCGTTCGTCCCACACATAGAGCAACACGAGCGCCCAGGTGAGCCCCAGCCCGAGCAGGTCGACCGCCGCCCACTTGCCTTCGTTGAGCAGCGCCGTGCGCTTGAGGGGCGCCGACACGGCTTCCATGCGCCGCCGCAGCAGCATGCGCGAGGCCTTCTGCAGGCGCAGGCCGATCACGGTGGATGCGTTGCCGACGAAGTCGAGCAGGGCCGCGACATAGCGGCGATCGGCGTCGTTCTCGGTGCGCGCCAGCTTCATGAGCGCACGGTCGAAACGCAGGATCACCAGCCCGATCAGCACGTAGCCCACCAGCGCAACGAACCCGCTGGTTCGCGACAGCAGCATCAGCGCCACCAGCGGGCCGATGAAGCTCACCGCGCTGGCGAGGTAGACGAACTGGTTCTGGGCGAAGTCCGACAACGCGCGGCTGGCCTGGTGCACGCGATGCTGCAACTCGCCGGAGTGATGCGCGTCGTGCCAGGTCAGCGGAGCGGCGGCGATGCGTGCATAGAGCGTGTCCGCCAGCGTCTCGCGCACCCGCACCCCGACGTTGCGTTCCAGCACGCGGCCCGGCCCGTGCAGGCCCCACGACACGAGGTACACAGCCACCAGCAACGCGATCCAGCGCGAAGCGGTGCCCAGCTCGCCCTGCTGCAGCGCGTTGATCGCCTTGCCGGCGAGCCACGGCATGGCGAGGCGGATGACCTGCGAGGCCGTGAGCAGCGACAGCGCGCCCACCAGTTGCGTGCGAGCGCCGAGCGCGAAACGCCAGAGCGCCGAATACAGAACGCGAAAAGGCTGGCCGGTCGCCAGTGGCATCGCCGCGTGGCCCGCCTACTTGACCGGAATCGCCATCGCCCGGTCGACCGCCACGGCAGTGATGGCGTTCTTCGGCGAGCCGTCGATCAACAGGTCGGAATAGGTGAGGTACACCAGCGTGTTGCGCTTGATGTCGACCATGCGCACCACGCGCAGTCGCTTGAACAGAATCGACAACCGCTCGCTGTAGACCTCTTCGCGCTTGGGCAGTGGCTCCTTGATGCCGATCGGGCCCACCTGGCGGCAGGCGATCGATGCCTCGGCCTTGTCTTCGGCCAGGCCGAGCGCACCCGACACGCCACCGGTCTTGGCGCGCGAGACGTAGCAGGTCACGCCGTTGACCTTGGGATCGTCGTAGGCATCGACCACGATCTTGTGGTCGGGTCCGATGAGCTTGAAGGCGGTGTCGACGTCGCCCACGACTTCCGCGTGCGCCGCCAGTGCGACCAGGCCTGCAACGAGGAGGAGATATTTCTTCATGGAACCCTCAAACAATGTCGAGCGTGTGCACGCGATCGAAGGTGCCGCCGTTGCGCCGGTCTTCGAAGAAGCGGGCGAGGGCCTCGCGCACCGTGCGGAAGGCAATCTCGTCCCAGGGAATCTCGGCTTCGGTGAACAGCCTGGCCTCGATGGTTTCGTGGCCCGGATCGAACTTGTCGCTGAGCAGCTTCGCGCGGTAGAACAGGTGCACCTGGCCGACCCGCACCACGCTCATGATCGCGAAGAGGTCCTGCATCTCGTACTCGGCGCCGGCTTCCTCGTCGGTTTCGCGCGCCGCGCCCTGCGCGGTGGTTTCGCCCAGCTCCATGAAGCCGGCCGGCAAGGTCCACTTGCCCCAGCGCGGCTCGATGTTGCGTTTGCACAGTAGCACGCGCTCACCCAGCACCGGGATCGTGCCCACCACGTTGAGCGGGTTCTCGTAGTGGATCGTGTGGCACACCGGGCACACTGCGCGCGGCTTGGTGTCGCCGTCGTCGGGCACGCGGTACACCACGGCGGCGCCACAGTTCTTGCAGTGCTTGATGAGTGGGCGCTCGAACATCGCGCGCGCTTCAGCTGATCTTGACCGTGAGCGTGGGCAGGCCCGCCACGTGGCCGACCAGCGTGTCGCCTGCCACCACGGCGGCCACGCCCTCGGGCGTGCCGGTGAAGATCAGGTCGCCGGGCTGCAGCGCCCAGGCTGCGGACAGCTGCTCGATGGTCTCGGCCATGTTCCAGATCAGCTTGCTCACGTTGCTGCGCTGCCGGTCGGCGCCGTTCACCTGCAGCGAGATCTCGGCGTTGACGATGTCGCCCGCCTGCGCGGCCGGCACGATCGGGCCGATCGGCGCGCTTTGGTCGAAGGCCTTGCCGATCTCCCACGGGCGGCCTTGCTTCTTCATCTCGCCCTGCAGGTCGCGCCGGGTCATGTCGAGGCCCACGGCATAGCCGTAGATGTGCTTCATCGCATCGGCGGCGGGGATGTTCCTGCCGCCGGTGCCGATGCAGGCCACGAGTTCGATTTCGTGGTGCAAGCTTTTGGTGAGCGTGGGGTAGGGCATGGAGCCGGTTTCGCCATCGGCCACCACCACCAGCGCGTCGGCCGGCTTCATGAAGAAGAAAGGGGGTTCGCGGCCGGTGAAACCCATCTCCTTCGCGTGCTCCTCGTAGTTGCGGCCCACGCAGTAGATGCGGCGCACCGGAAAGCGGGCCGTCTGCCCGACCACCGGAATCGAGGCGACGGGCGCGGGGGAAAAAACGTACTCGGAAGCCATGACAAATCGTCCTTCAGGGGATGGGGTGTTCGGATGCAGACGGCAGTGTGCCAGAGGGTGCCGCGCAACGCTGCCGGCCGCTATGCTCACCCCATGATGAAGCTCCACAACTACTTCCGCTCGTCCGCTTCCTTCCGGGTGCGCATCGCGCTGCATCTCAAGGGTCTGCCGTTCGACTACATCCCGGTGCACATCGCGCGCGGTGAGCACCTTGCCGGCCCGTTCGCGGCGATCTCGCCCGACATGCTGGTGCCACTGCTGGAGGACGACGGCCAGCGCTTCTCGCAGTCGATGGCGATCATCGAATACCTCGACGAGATCCATCCCGAGCCGGCGCTGCTGCCGCACGATCCGGTCGGGCGCGCGCGCGTGCGGGCGCTGTCGGAATCGATCGCCTGCGAGATTCACCCGGTCAACAACCTGCGCGTGCTCAAGTACCTGGTGCGCGAGCTCAAGCTCGACGACGCGGCCAAGAACGCGTGGTACCGCCACTGGGTGCGCGAGGGCATGCTGGCCTTCGAGCGGCAATTGAACCAGCTGCCGGCCGGCATCTACTGCTACGGCAACACGCCGACCATGGCCGACTGCTGCCTGGTGCCGCAAATCTTCAATGCCCAGCGCTTCGATTGCGACCTGAGCGAGCTGCCGCGCACCATGGCCGCCTTCGATGCCTGCATGCAGCTCGACGCGTTCCGGCGCGCCCAGCCCTCCAACTGCCCCGATGCCGAACCTTGAACTCCTGTGCCCCGACTGGCCTGCGCCCGCGGGGGTTCGTGCGGCGTGCAGCACCCGGACCGGCGGCGTCTCTCAAGGCCGCTTCAGAAGCCTGAACCTCGGTGACCATGTCGGCGATGAACCGGCGGCAGTGGCCGAGAACCGGCGCCGGCTGCAAGCCGCGCTGGGCGTGCGCCCGGTGTTCCTGCAGCAGGTTCACGGCGTCGAGGTGCGGCGGCTCGACCTTGCGAACGTCGATGGCGACATTGCCGACGGCTGCACCACGTCAGAGGGCGGGCTGGCCTGCACGATCATGGTGGCGGACTGCCTGCCGGTGCTCTTCTGCGACGCCGCGGGCCGTCAGGTGGCAGCCGCGCACGCAGGCTGGCGCGGGCTGGCGGCAGGCGTGCTGGAGAGGACGCTCGCCACCTTCGGCGGCGAACCGGTGATGGCCTGGCTGGGGCCGTGCATCGGCCCGAAAGCCTTCGAGGTCGGTGCCGAGGTCAAGGCCGTGTTCGAGGCGAACGATCCCGCTTCGGCGGCGAGCTTCCGCCCTGCCGGCGCCGAAGGCAAATGGCTGGCCGATCTGCCTGCGCTGGCGCGTCGGCGCCTGGCGCTCGCCGGCGTCGACGCTGTGCACGGCAACGACGGCGGCGATGCGTGGTGCACCGTCGGCAACCCGTCACGGTTCTTTTCGCACCGGCGCGACGGCGTCAGCGGGCGGCTCGCTGCCAGCATCTGGAAGGCCTGAAGCCGGTGCCGCGGCGCGGCGGGCTTCTTCCTGCGCCGCCACTTCCCGCTCCCGCAGCGCCTTGCGTCGTCCCGGTGCGCCAAGCAGGTACACCACGAGCGCGACCGGCGCGAGGCCGTACAGCAGAAATGTGACGATGGCGCCCAGCACCGTGCCGTTGCTGGCGCTGGCCTCGGCGACGGACATCATCACGACCACGTAGAGCCAGCCGATGACGACGAGGTGGATGAACATGTGAGGTGCTGTGAAAGGGGCAAGACCGCCGTCGAACGCGGGTAGGATGATCCGCCGCGCGAACTTGCGCTGCCGAATGCAGGATACTCAAAATCGTCCGGGCCATCCGGCCGCCGAAGGAGACATGATGAAACAACAAGCTGTCACCGCAGATGCCTTCGGGTCGATGCAGCAGGCGCTGACGCAGGGTTGGAGCAAGGCGCTGGAGTCGCTGAAGACTCCTGCGATGGACATGCCCCGACTCACATTGCCGCCCGCGAAGCTGCAGGAGCTGCAGCAGCAATACGTACAGGAAGCGTCCGATCTCTGGCGGCAGGGTCTGACCCACGCCACCGGCGGCGACAAGCGCTTTGCCGGCGACGCCTGGGGCAACAATCCGGTCGCTTCCTTTTCGGCCGCCGTGTACCTGCTCAATGCGCGCACCTTGCTGGGCATGGCCGACGCCGTCGAGGCCGATGCCAAGACCAAGGCGCGGTTGCGCTTCGCGGTCGAGCAGTGGATGGCCGCATCGGCTCCGAGCAACTCCCTCGCCTTCAACGCCGAAGCGCAGAAGCGCGCCATCGACACGCAGGGCGAAAGCATCGGCCGCGGGCTGCAGAACCTGTTGAAGGACGTGCAGCAGGGTCACCTCAGCATGACCGACGAGAGCGCCTTCGAGGTCGGCCGCAACGTCGCCACCACCGAAGGTGCCGTGGTCTTCGAGAACGAACTGTTCCAGTTGCTCGAATACAAGCCGCTCACTGCGAAGGTGTACGAGCGGCCGTTCCTGCTGGTGCCGCCGTGCATCAACAAGTTCTACATCCTCGACCTGCAGCCCGAGAATTCGCTGATCCGCTATGCCAACGAGCAGGGCCACCGCGTGTTCGTGGTGAGCTGGCGCAACCCGGACGAGTCGCTGCGGGAATTCACCTGGGACCGGTACATCGAGGACGCGGCGATCAAGGCGATCCACCTGGTGCAGGAGATCGGCGGCAGCAAGCAGATCAACGCGCTCGGCTTCTGTGTCGGCGGCACCATCCTGAGCACCGCGCTGGCCGTGCTCGCAGCGCGCGGCGAGCAGCCGGTGGCGTCGGTCACGCTGCTGACCACGCTGCTCGACTTCAGCGACACCGGCATCCTGGACATCTTCATCGACGAGCCGATGGTGCAGTACCGTGAGATGCAGATGGGCAAGGGCGGGCTGCTGCCCGGCGGCGACCTGGCTTCGACCTTCAGCTTCCTGCGGCCGAACGACCTGGTCTGGAACTACGTCGTCGGCAACTACCTGAAGGGCGAGACGCCGCCGCCGTTCGACCTGCTTTACTGGAACAGCGACGCGACCAATCTGCCGGGCCCGTTCTATGCCTGGTATCTGCGCAATACCTACCTCGAAGACCGGCTCAAGGTACCGAATGCGCTCACCGTGTGCGGCGAAAAGGTCGACCTCGGCGCCATCGACGCGCCGGTCTACATCTACGGCTCGCGCGAAGACCACATCGTGCCGATCGGCGGCGCCTATGCGTCGACCCAGATCCTCAAGGGCAAGAAGCGCTTCGTGATGGGCGCCTCGGGCCACATCGCCGGCGTGATCAACCCGCCTGCCAAAAAGAAGCGCAGCCACTGGATCCGGGAAGACGGCAAGCTGCCGAAGACGCAGCCCGAATGGCTGGCCGGTGCCACCGAGCATCCCGGCAGCTGGTGGACCGACTGGTCGAACTGGCTGAAGGGCCATGCGGGCAAGCAGATCGCCGCCCCCAAGACCTATGGCAGGGGCTCGGCTTACAAGGCCACCGAACCCGCGCCCGGACGCTACGTCAAAGCGCGCGCCTGACCCCTGTTCTTTTTTTCGTCACACACTCAATCCAAGCAACCCGAAGGAGCACTCCATGGAAGACATCGTCATCGTTTCGGCCGCACGCACGGCTGTCGGCAAGTTCGGCGGTTCGCTCGCCGGCATCGCGGCCACCGAACTCGGTGCGATCGTGATCAAGGAAGTCATCGCGCGCGCGAAGCTCACGCCCGACCAGATCGGCGAAGCCATCATGGGCCAGGTGCTCGCGGCCGGCGCCGGCCAGAACCCTGCGCGCCAGGCCTGGCTCAAGAGCGGTGGCGCCAAGGAAACGCCTGCGCTGACCATCAACGCCGTGTGCGGCTCCGGGCTCAAGGCCGTGATGCTGGCCGCGCAGGCCGTCGCCACCGGCGACAGCGAGATCGTGATCGCCGGCGGCCAGGAGAGCATGAGCATGGCGCCGCACGTGCTGCCCAACTCGCGCAACGGCCAGCGCATGGGCGACTGGAAGCTCGTCGACACCATGATCGTGGACGGCCTGTGGGACGTCTACAACCAGTACCACATGGGGATCACGGCCGAAAACGTCGCCAAGAAGTACAACATCGATCGCGCCGCGCAGGACGAACTGGCTCTCGGCAGCCAGACCAAGGCCGCGGCCGCGCAGGACGCCGGCAAGTTCAAGGACGAAATCGTCGCCGTGAACATCCCGCAGAAGAAGGGCGACCCGGTCGTCTTCGACAAGGACGAGTTCATCAACCGCAAGACCAATGCCGAAGGGCTGGCCGGCCTGCGCCCCGCCTTCGACAAGGCCGGTGGCGTGACCGCAGGCAATGCGTCGGGCCTGAACGACGGTGCCGCCGCCGTGATGGTGATGACCGCCAAGAAGGCTGCGGCGCTGGGCCTCACGCCGCTCGGGCGCATCGCCAGCTACGCGACCGCCGGCCTCGATCCGGCCATCATGGGCATGGGTCCGGTGCCGGCGTCGACCAAGGCGCTGCAACGCGCCGGCTGGAAGGCGGCCGACCTCGACCTGCTCGAGATCAACGAAGCCTTTGCCGCACAGGCCTGTGCAGTGAACCGCGAAATGGGTTGGGACGTGAGCAAGGTCAACGTGAACGGCGGCGCCATCGCCATCGGTCACCCGATCGGCGCGTCGGGCTGCCGCATTCTCGTGACCCTGTTGCACGAAATGCAACGCCAGAGCGCGAAGAAGGGCATCGCATCCCTGTGCATCGGCGGCGGCATGGGTGTGGCGCTGACCATCGAACGCTGACCGCAGAAGTGGCGGCGACACGGCCGCGGCGCCCTTCACGGGTGCCGCGGCCGTGTTTTTTCGGAGACACGGGCGTCCGCATCCCACGATCGCGCGTATCCAGGCGCACGAATCGGAAACAATATGCGTCTTCCGGTTGTCACGGCGGCGGTTTATGGACGAGCTCTACCTTGCGTTGGGATTCACGCTGCTCGGCGCAATGCTTGCGTTCGCCCTCGGCTGGCTGGTTCTGGGACGCCAGCCCTCGCATCTGGTGCGGACCAACGAGCCTGTGTTGAAAGCGGTTGCCCGGCCGGTCGGCGATGTCGCCACCCGCCTTGTCGAGGCCATCGTGCGGGAGACCGGTGTCGAGCGCGCGCTGGTCGCCCAGACCGTGGCGGCCGTGCTGGCGCGCGAGCGCATCGGGAATCGGCCGGTGGATCCTGCGGCGCAGCCGCCCGCCGGATGGCGGCCCGACGTGATTCGTGCACCTGCCGCCAGGCTCGCGCCGCCGCTGCCGCCGTCGGTGCCGGTGGCACCTGCTGCACCTGCGGCCGCCGCTGCCACCCCGGCGCCGCTCGTCCTCGTCGTGGACGACTCGATCACGGTGCGTGTGTTTTCACAGCGGCTGCTGCAGCGGGCCGGCTACCGGGTCGTGCTGGCGGAGGACGGCGTCGAGGCGCTGGAACGCTTGAAGGAAGAGCGGCCCCGGGTGGTGCTGGCCGACATCGAGATGCCGCGCATGGACGGTTTCGACCTGGCGCGCCACATCCGCTCCGACGGCGCGCTCGCCAACCTGCCGATCATCATGATCACCTCGCGCATTGCCCACAAGCACCGCGAGGTCGCGCGGCAGCTGGGCGTGAACCATTACCTCGGCAAGCCCTATGCGCCCGAGGAACTGATTCAGCTGGTGCGCCTGTACGCGACGGCCGGCCCGGTGGCCGCTGCCGCGTAGTGGTCGCAGAGCGTTTTCACCAACGCCTGCGCATAGGTCGGCAGCGCCGCGCGGCCGCGCACCAGCAGGTAGCGCTCGCGCACGCACCAGTCATCGGTGAGTTCGACCGACGCCAGTTGCATGCTTTCGAGATTACGCCGTGCAGCAGACTCCGGCACCACGCCGATGCCGACCCCGCTGCCGATCATCCGGCACATCGCGTCGAAGCTGCCGAGCTGGATGCGCAGTTTCTGCCGCTTGCCGAGGCGTTCGGTGATCTGCCCGAGGAAAGCCTGCAAGGTGCTGCCCTCCTGCATGCCGATCGCGTCCTCGTCCAGAGTCTCGACGAACGCGATGCGACGCCGCCGCGCGAAGCGGTGCCGGCGCGAGGTGACAAGCACCAGCCGGTCGGTGCTGAAGTGAATCGCCTCGAGCCCGAGCGTGTCGACACGGCCGGCCACGATGCCGATGTCGGCCCGACCGTCGAGCACGCCGCGAGCGATCACAGCGTTCGGTTTTTCCTGAAGCTCGACGTTGATGCGGGGGTGCCGCGCCAGGAAGCCGGGCAGGATTTCGGGCAGGAAGTCGGTTACCGCCGTGGTGTTGGCGAACACGCGCAAATGGCCGCGCAGGCCGCCGCCGTACTCGTGCAGCTCCGCGCGCAACTGCACGCTTTGCTGCAGCAGCAGGCGCGCATGGTGCAGGAAGGCTTCTCCCGGCGGAAGCAGGCGCACACCACGTGCCTCGCGTGACAGCAGCGCCAGCCCGCACTGCGTCTCCAGCGCCTTGATGCGCGCACTGGCGGCCGCGAGCGACAGATGCTGGCGCTCGGCGGCACGCGTGAGGTTGCCGAGCTCGGCCGTGGTCACGAACAGGCGCAGGGTTTTCGAGTCGAAATGCATGGCGCGATCCTAGCCAATGCCGCCGAGCGTTCGGAAATCCGGAAGGCTTGGTTCCGAAATGACAGCTTGCCCTGCCGCGCCGCAGCGACCACCATGCGGACCAAAGGGGACAAAGACATGAGCGTGCTGTCCAATGACGATCTCTGCGCCTTGCAAGCCTGGCAGGGCCGCACCGAAACACTGACCGATGCGATCACCGCTGCACCGGTGCGCGCGCTGTCGGCGACGCTCGACCGGAACGACCCGGTGCCCGACATCGGCACGCGGCTGCCGGCGCTGTGGCACTGGCTCTACTTTCTGCCGCACCACCGTCAGTCGGAGATCGGTGAAGACGGCCATGCGAAGCGCGGCGGGTTCCTGCCGCCGGTACCGCTTCCGCGCCGCATGTGGGCGGGCGGCCGACTGGACTGGGAGGCGGGCAACCCGCTGCACGTCGGCGACGCCGTGAGGCGCGTGTCGACCATCGCCTCGGTCGCTCACAAGGCCGGGCGCAGCGGCGAACTGGTCTTCGTCGTGGTTCGGCACGAAGTGCACAACGCACGCGGACTGGCGCTCACCGAGGAACACGACATCGTCTACCGTGCGGCGGCCGCGCCGGGCGAAGGGCCGCCGACGCCGGTCGCGGCGCCGCAGGATGCGAGCTTCACCCGCGACATCGTGCCGGACGACGTGCTGCTGTTCCGCTATTCGGCGCTCACCTTCAACGGCCACCGGATCCACTACGACCGGCGCTACGTCACGCAGGTGGAAGGCTATCCCGGCCTGGTCGTGCACGGCCCGCTGATCGCAACGCTGCTGGTCGACCTGCTGCGCCGCGAACGCCCCGACGCGATGCTTTCGCGCTTCTCGTTTCGCGCACTGCGCCCGACCTTCGATACCGCACCGTTCAGGCTGCATGGCCGCGCCGATGCCGACGGCCGGAGCTTCAGCCTTTGGGGTGAAGACGCCGACGGATGGCTCACGATGCAGGCGACCGCCACCCTGGCCTGAGCACGAATGAAAACGCCATTCCGCGCCCCCGACGCGCACCAGGAGTTGCGCGAGGCGGTGCGCGCGCTGTGCCGCGCTTTCGATTCGACCTACTGGCAGCAGGTCGACCACGCGCGCGGCTACCCCGACGCGTTCGTCAGGGCCCTCACCGAGGCTGGCTGGCTGGCGGCAATGATCCCGCAGGACTTCGGCGGTTCCGGGCTGGGGCTGACCGAGGCCTCGGTGATCATGGAGGAGATCAACTTCTCCGGCGGCAACGCGGGCGCGTGCCACGGCCAGATGTACAACATGGGCACACTGCTGCGCCATGGCAGCGAGGCGCAGAAGCGCCGGTACCTGCCGAAGATCGCGAGCGGCGAGCTGCGCCTGCAGTCGATGGCCGTGACCGAGCCGACCACCGGCACCGACACCACGCAGCTCAAGACCACGGCCGTGAAGAAGGGCCACCGTTATGTCGTCGACGGGCAGAAAGTCTGGATCTCGCGCATCCAGCACTCCGACCTGATGATTCTGCTGGCGCGCACCACGCCGCTGGCGGACGTGAAGAAGAAATCCGAAGGCATGTCGGTCTTCATCGTCGAGCTGAAAGACGCCGTCGGCCACGGGATGACGGTCCGGCCGATCCGCAACATGGTCAACCACGAGACCAACGAGGTGTTCTTCGACCACCTCGAGATCCCGGCCGCCAACCTGATCGGCGAGGAAGGCCAGGGCTTCCGGTACATCCTCGACGGGCTGAATGCCGAGCGCACGCTGATCGCTGCAGAGTGCATCGGCGATGCCTACTGGTTCGTCGACAAGGCGCGCCGCTACGCCACCGACCGCCAGGTGTTCGGTCGCCCCATCGGGCAGAACCAGGGCGTCCAGTTCCCGATCGCGGCCGACTACATCGAGACGGAGGCCGCCAACCTGATGCGGTTCAAGGCCTGCGCGCTGTTCGACGCCGGCCAGCCCTGCGGCGCCGAGGCCAACATGGCCAAGTACCTGGCGGCCAAGGCCAGCTGGGAGGCGGCCAACACCTGCCTGCAGACGCACGGCGGGTTCGGCTTCGCCTGCGAATACGACGTCGAGCGCAAGTTCCGCGAGACCCGGCTCTACCAGGTGGCGCCGATTTCGACCAACCTCATTCACGCCTACGTGGCCGAGCACCTGCTGGGCCTGCCACGTTCTTTCTGACCGCCGCGCCATGACCCGACCGCTCGACGGCATCACCGTCATCTCGCTCGAACATGCCATCGCGGCGCCCTTCTGCACGCGCCAGCTGGCCGACCTCGGTGCCCGCGTGATCAAGGTCGAGCGCCCCGGCCTCGGCGACTTCGCGCGGGCATACGACCAGCGCGTGGACGGCGAGGCTTCGCACTTCGTCTGGGTCAATCGCTCCAAGGAAAGCCTCACGCTCGACCTCAAGCAGCCGGCTGCGCTGGCCGTGCTCCAGGAGCTGATCGCCGGCGCCGACGTGCTGGTGCAGAACCTTGCGCCCGGCGCCGCAGCGCGCATGGGCCTGGGCTGCGACACGCTGCAGGCCAGGCACCCTTCGCTCATCGTCTGCGACATCTCGGGCTATGGCGGCGACGGCCCGTACCGCGACAAGAAGGCCTACGACCTGCTGATCCAGAGCGAGGCCGGCTTCCTCTCGGTCACCGGCACACCCGAGGCGCCCTGCAAGTCGGGCAACTCGATCGCGGACATCGCCGCGGGCATGTACGCCTACACCGGCGTGCTCGCCGCGCTGCTGCAACGCGGCAAGACCGGCAAGGGCTCGCACGTCGACGTGTCGATGCTCGAATCGCTCGCCGAATGGATGGGCTTTCCGATGTACTACGCCTACCGGGGCGCCACGCCGCCGCCGCGCAGCGCCGCTTCGCACGCGACCATCTACCCCTACGGACCCTTCGTGGCCGGTGACGGCGGCACCGTGATGCTCGGCCTGCAGAACGAGCGCGAATGGCGCGTCTTCTGCGAGCGGGTTCTGCTGCAGCCGACGCTGGCGAGCGACCCGCGCTTCGACGCGAACGCGAAGCGCAACGAACACCGCGATGCATTGAAGACCATCATCCTCGGGGCCTTCTCCAGCATGAGCAGCGCACAGGTGCTGGAACGGCTCGACGCCGCGCAGATCGCCAATGCGCGCATGAACGACATGGCCGGTCTCTGGGCCCATCCGCAACTGCTTGCGCGCGAACGTTGGCGAGCGGTGGCTTCGCCCGCGGGCGCCATCCCGGCCCTGTTGCCGCCGGGCCGGCAGAGCGCCTTCGACTACCGCATGGATGCGATCCCGGCCGTCGGCGAGCACACCGAAACCATCCTGCGATCGCTCGGCCGCAGCGAGGAGGACATCGCCGCGCTACGGGCCCAGGGGGCCGTCTGAGCAGCGCGGCGGCCCGCGTCACGCGAGCAAATCGTCGACGATCAGGTGCCAGTGCGCCGGTGCCACCGGCGTGATCGACAGCCGGTTGCCGCGTCGCAGCAGCACCATGTCGGCCAGTGCCGGCACCGCCCGCAACTCGGGCAGCGCCAGCAGCCGGGTCTTGCGGACCGCCTGCACGTCGCGCAGCAGCCAACGCGGTGCGTCGGGTCTCGAAGCCTTGTCGTAATAGGTTGATGCGGCATCGAACTGGGTCGGGTCGGTCCGTGCGCCGGAAGCGACGCGCGCGATGCCGACGATGCCGGGCTCGGCGCAGCTGGAGTGATAGAACAGGACGCCGTCGCCGACCTGCATCGCGTCGCGCATGAAGTTGCGCGCCTGGTAGTTGCGCACGCCCGTCCACGGCACGGTGGCGCGGGGTGCGGCGAGTGCGTCGTCGATCGAGCACTCTTCGGGCTCGGACTTCATCAACCAGTAACCGGACATCGAAAGCGCCTCAGGTTGGCGAAACGGGTCGCAGTGCGCGGCGCGCCCGCACCAGCAGCGTGACGGCGATGCTCATGTTCAACAGGTTGAACGCGATGCCGTTGATGAACGCCGCGTGGTAGCTCCCCGTGAGGTCGAACACCTTGCCGGACATCCAGCCGCCGAGCGCCATGCCGAGCAGCGTGCAGCCGATGATGGTGCCCACGCGGGCGCTGGCTTCCGCTGGCGGAAAGTACTCGCGCACGATGATGGCGTACGACGGCACGATCCCGCCCTGGAACAGCCCGAACAGCGCCGACACCACGAACAGCGGCACCAGCCCGTCGAACGGCAGGAACAGGAACAGCGCCACGCATTGCAGCACGGAGCCGAGCAGCAGCGTGCGCAGGCCGCCGATGCGGTCGCAGATCGCGCCGGAGATGAGGCGGCTGGCGATGCCGCAGGCCAGCATGAGCGACAGCATCTGCGCACCGCGCGCGCTGCCGTAGCCGAGATCGGTGCAGTAGGCGACGATGTGCACCTGCGGCATGGCCATCGCCACGCAACAGGCGACGCCGGCCACGCAGAGCATGCCTTGAGCCGTGCCGAGGCTGAGACCGAAAGGGCGCATCGCGGCGCCCGCGACGGTGCGACCTGCTGCTGCTGATGCCGGCGTGCCGGTGGGCACGACGCCCATGACCGCGGCAGGCGGCCGCGGGCGCATGAACAGCGCCAGTCCGGCCATGGTGCATCCGCAGAAGAGGCCCATGCCGACGTAGGTCGCGCGCCAGCCCGCCGTCTCCACGAAGTGCTGCACGATCGGCGGCCACACCGCGCCTGCGAGGTAGTTGCCGCTGGCGCACACCGCGACCGCCATGCCGCGGCGCCTGACGAACCAGAGCGAGGTGTCGGCCACCAGCGGCGCGAACACGGCGCCGCTGCCCAGTCCGACCAGCAGGCCCTGCACCAGCGAGAAAGCGAGGATGCCGCCTGCGAAACTGGAGGCGATGTAGCCGAGTCCCACGCACACCGACCCGGCCAGCAGCGGCCACATCACGCCGAAGCGGTCGGCCAGCTTGCCCATGACCACGCCGCCGAAGCCGAAGCCGATCATCAGCAGCGTGTAGGGCAGCGAGGCTTCGGCCCGCGCGACGCCGAAGTCGGCCTGCAGGGCGGGCAGCACCACCGACACCACGTACATGCCGCTGCTGCCGACGGTCATGATCAGCAGCGTGACGAGCAGCCGCCACATCGCATATCGCGAGTCGGCCTGGTGCTGGATCGGATGCGGCATGGGCTACAGCTCGAGCAGCACAGGCTGGTGGTCGGAAGACCGCGTCTGCAGATCGACGTCGACACGCCGCACGCGCGGGGCCAGCGCGTCGCTCACGAACACGAAGTCGCATGCCACCGGTTCCGGGCCATAGGTACGGTCGAACAAACGGAACGTGGGCGCGTGCGGCGCTGCGCCATGCGCGAGCGGCCAGGCGTCCTGCAGCGATGAGGGGCCGAAGGCTTGCTGGATCACCGCGTACTCCGGCTCCGACGGCCCGAGATTGAAATCGCCGCAGAGGATGGCATGAGGCGTGTGCGGCTTGGTCTGGAACGGTGACCGGCTGTCGTCCGTCAACGGCGGCATGGCCGCCTGCGCGCAGGCCTCGATGTGCAGGTCCCGCAGCGCGCGTGCCTGCGCCATGCGCTGCAGCTTGCTGTAGTACTCGAGGTGCGTGGTCATCACGCGCACCGCGCCGAGCGCGGGGTCGCGCACCGTGACCACCGTGCACATGCGCGGCATGCTGCGCACGCCACCATCGGCCGGCCAGGGCAGGGCGTGATGCTGCACCTGCGCCACCGGCAGGCGCGTGGCGATCAGGTTGCCGAACCGCCGGCGCCGGCCGTCCGTACCGAACTCGTCCACCGCGGCACCGAAGAAGAGCTGGAAACCCGGCAGCAGCGCTGCCAGTTCGGCCGGCTGGTCACCGGGCGACCCCGGCATCTCCGGATAGCCCTGTGCGATTTCCTGCAGGCAGAGCACGTCGAAGTCGGCCATCGCGCGCGCGCCGTCGACGATGCGCTGCACACTCACGATGCCGTCGAGGCCGCGGCACCACTGGGTGTTCCAGGTCACGAGTTTCATTTGATTCCGGCCCGCATGAAGCTCTGCACGAACTGCCGCTGGAACAGCAGGAAGGCGATGAGCAGGGGCGCCGAGGTCATCAGCGTCGCCGCTGTGATGACCGACCAGTCGACGCCCTGGTCGACCGAGGAGAACACCTGCAGGCCCACGGTGAGCGGCCGTGCGTTCACGCTGTTGGTGATGATCAGCGGCCAGAGGAAGTTGTTCCAGTGGAAGCTCACCGACACCAGCGCGAATGCGGTGTAGACCGGCCGTGCCAGCGGCACGTAGACGCGCCAGAGCGTCTGCAGCGCGCCGGCGCCTTCCACCCGCGCGGCCTCGTCGAGTTCCCTGGGGATCCCCATGAAGGTCTGGCGCAGCAGGAAGATTGCGAAGGCGGACGCGAAGTAGGGAAGGCCGATGGCCAGCAGGGTGTCGACCAGGCCGAGCCGGGCCATGGTCTTGTAGTTCTCCACCAGCAGGATGTCCGGCATGATCATCAGTTGCACCAGCACCAGGGCGAACGCGATGCCGCGCCCACGGAAGGTGTAGCGCGCGAACGCATAGGCCGCGAGCGTCGACAGCACCAGTTGCGCGACCAGGATCATGCCGACCAGCAGCGTGGTGTTGAGGAAGTAGCGCGCGAACGGCGCGGCGGCCCAGGCCCGTGCGAAGTTGTCGAGCGTGAGCGGCGCGGCAAGCGCAAAGCGGGTCGAGAACTCGGCGGGATGGAACGCCGTCCACACCGCATAGGCGAGCGGCAGGATCCACAGCAACGCCAGCACCCAGGCCGCGACCGTGTCGAGCCAGCCGGGTTCGTTGTAGACGAGTCGGGCGGCGCTCATTGGTAGTGCGTCTTGCGGTCGAGCACGAAGAACTGCAGCAGCGCGATGCCGGCCAGCACGACGACGAGGACCACGGTGATGGCGGACGCGTAGCCCGTGTCCCAGAAGCTGAAGCCCACCTCGTACAGGTGGTAGAGCAGCAGGGTCGATGCGTTGTCGGGCCCGCCGCGCGTGAGCACGAACAGGTGGTCGACCATGCGGAAGGCGTTGATGAATGCGTTGACCAGCACGAACAGCGTGGTGGGCATCAGCAGCGGCCACTGCACGCGGCGGAAGAAGTACCAGCGCGAAGCGCCCTCGATGGCCGCGGCCTCGCGCAGGCTCGGGTTCAGCGTCTGCAGCGCGGCCAGGTAGAAGATCATGAAGAAGCCCGCCTCCTTCCAGATCGCGACCACGGTCACGGCGCCCAGCGCGGTGCTCGGGCTGCCGAGCCAGTTGTGCGACGGCAGGCCGAGCGCACCGGTGATCTGTTCCAGCAGGCCGTACTGCGGGGTATAGAAGAACAGCCAGATGTTGGCGACCGCGATCATCGGCAGCACGGTCGGCGTGAAGTAGGCCATGCGCAGGAATGCGCGGCCCGCAATGCGCTCGTTGACCCACAGCGCCATGACGAGCGCGAGCACGATGGAGCACGGGATCGTGGCGCCGGCGAACAACAGGTTGTTGCGCACCGCCTTCCAGAACACCGGGTCGCCGGCCATCACCTCGTAGTTGTCCAGCCCCACCCACACGGCGGGCCGCGCGCCCTTCGGCGTGGAGAAGAAGCTGTCCAGCAGCGTCGCGACGATGGGCCAGTGCGTGAAGCCGACCAGCAGCACCAGCGCAGGCAGCAGCATCAGCCAGGCGTGCACGGCCTGGCGCGAGGATGCGACGTTGCCGTGGCCCATGTGCGTTTGCTACTTGAAGCTGCGCAGGATGCGATCAGCTTCCTTCTGCGCGTCCTGCATGGCCTGGGCCGGGGTCTTGCTGCCCGTGAGCGCGGCCTGCAGGCCATCGTTCAGCGCCTTCGTCACGCGCTGGTTGTCGTGCGTGGAGAACTCGGCCACCGACACCGGCAACTGGTCACGCGCCACCAGGGCGGCCGGGAAGTCGGTGCCGTACTTTTTCAATGTGGGCGTGTCGTAGGCGGCCTGCGACACCGCGACGTAGCCGGTGTCCATGCTCCATTGCGCAGCACGCTCGGGCTGCGTGACCCACTTGGCGAACTTGAAGGCGGCCTCCTGCTGGGCCGGCGTCGACTTCTTGAAGATGTAGAAGTTGCCGCCGCCGGTGGGCGAGCCCTTTCGCTTGTTGCCCGGAATCATGCCGACACCGAAGTCGAATTTGGCATTCGCCTTGATGTTGGTCAGGTTGCCGGTGGTGGTGTAGATGATCGCGGCCTTTTTCTCGAAGAAGTCCTTCGGCGTGGTGCCCCACTCGACCACGCCGGGCGGGTGGATGCCGGCCTTTCCGAGGTCGACCCAGGTCTGCAAAGCCTCGATCACCTTCGGGTCGTCGAACCTGACCTGCGTGCCGGCCTCGTTGGCCAGGATCGCATCGTTCGGCGTCGTCAGCGTCTGGAACAGCCAGTAGGGGAAACCGCTCGACGGGATCTGCACGCCCCATTGCGTGACCTTGCCGCTCGCGTCCTTCTTCGTGAGCTTCGTGGCGGCCTCCTTCAGCTCTGCCCAGTTGGACGGTGGCTTGTTCGGGTCGAGGCCGGCTTCCTTGAACAGGTCCTTGTTCCAGTACATCACCACGGTCGAGCGCTGGAACGGGATCCCCCAGGTCTTGCCGCCGGTCTGGCTGTTCATCATGAAGGCCTTGTAGAAGCTGCCGAGCCAGGCCTTGTCGTCGGCGGTCTTCACGAAGTTGTCGAAGGGCACGATCGCGTCCTCGTCGATCAGCGTGAACATGTCGGTCGACAACAGCACCGACGTGACCGGTGGCGTGCCGGA
>SEGN01000246.1 GCA_004211245.1 Variovorax sp. | reverse complement strand
GCACTCGATCGCGTAGAGGTTCGCGTACGAGCCGAGCGATCGCAGCGCCGACACGCGCACCGGCGAGTCCGCAATGAAGTGGTAGTCGACGGTCTGCTGGGGCACGTCGTACAGCGCGATGGCGTTGCGGTCGCCGCCGCCCATGGGCAGGGGCAGGTCGCGCGGCGCCGGTCGCAGCATGGGCGGATCGAGGTCCCAGGCGCCGCGCAGGTGGATGCCTTCGCCCCAGCCCGGCCGCGCCATGTGGGTGTGGCTCCACAGTGCCATCGACCAGCCCGTGATCTGTCCGGCGTCGTCCAGGCCGGCCGTCAGCGCGACGGCGCCGGCGGAGCCGAAGGGCGAGACCGACATCTCGTCTTCCCGCATCCACTGCACCCGGACGGGCAGGCCGGTTTGCAGCGCCACGAACGCCGCATCGAAAGCCACGTCGTCCGCGCCGTTGTGGCCGTAACAGCCGGCCCCCGGCGCGTGGATCACCTCGACCGTCTCGAGGGGCCGCCCCAGGGCCGCAGCGAGCTGGGCGCGCAGCGGGTACACGCCCTGGGTGTGGGACCACACGCGCAGCCGACCACCGCCTGGGTCGGCGACCGCGCAGGACGGGCCGATGGACGCGTGCGCGAGGTACGGACGGGAATAGCTTGCGCTGTGGATGCGCGTCGCCTCGCGCGCCGTGCCGGCGTCATGCACACGCGTGGAAGCGGCCGGCAGGCTTTGCAGCAGCGGCAGGGCTTCGTGCGCCGGGTCCGCGTCGACGGGAGCCTCCTGCAGGTCGTCGAAGCCGAGCAGCTGTCTCGCCTTGGCCCATGCACGCACCAGCCGGCCCTCGTGCGGCCCGACGAGCGCCACGAACCCGCCGCTGTGAACGACCTGGTCCACGCCATCCAGCGCCTCCAGCGCTGCGATCGGCCACGTGGCAGGCAGGCCGCGCGAACCGCGGGCCCGGACCATGCGCACGTGGTGCATGCCTGGCAGCGCGAGGTCGTGCAGGTACCCGGGACCGGTGAACTTGGCGCGCAGGTCCAGGCGCTGGAGCGAGCGCCCGACGTAGGGTGTGTCGGTTCGACGGGTGCCGCAGGGCGGGACGTCGATGGCCACACGCAGATCCACCTGCGACGCCAACGCCCAGTAGTCGGCCTGCATCGCGGTGCCGGGCACGCTGAAACGCCCTTCCTCAATGTCGATGCGGGCAGCATCGACGGACCACTGCGTGGCCGCGGCGGCGCGGAACCGGGCATGGGCATGATCGCAAGCCCAGCGCACGGCGGCGCCGCCGTATTGCACCGAAAGGCTGCCGGCGGTGTAGCCCTCATCGGGCGCGAGATCGGTATGGCCGGCGACCAGATGCACCTGCGACGGCGCGAGTCCCAGCGCATCGCAGGCGATCTGCACCAGCGCCGTCGAAATGCCTTGCCCGAGCTCCACCTTGCCGGTGCAGACCGTCACTTGCCGACCGGGACCCACGCGCACCCAATGGTGCAGAAGGGGGTGCATCTGCACCGCCGGTGGCACGACCTGCAGGTGAGCCCCGGTCATTGACTGCTCTCCTCGCTCAGCCGCTCGGCTGCAGCGTGGATGGCCTTAAGAATGCGGGCATGCGCGCCGCACCGGCACAGATGGCGATGCAGCGCGTGCTGGATCTCGGCTTCTGTTGGCGACGAGGTCTCGCGCAGCAGTGCAGTGACGGACATCAGGATGCCGTTGATGCAATAGCCGCACTGGGCCGCCTGCAGCGTGACGAAGGCCTCCAGCACGACCGCGCCGACCCGGTCGTTGCCGAGTTCTTCGACGGTGGTGAACCGGTGCCCTGCGGCGCTCCACATCGGCATGTCGCAGGAGCACACGGGCCGATCGTCCATCCACACCATGCAGGCGCCGCACTGGCCGGCCCCGCAACCGAAGCGCACGCCCTTGCAGTCCAGGTCGTTCCGCAGGACATACAGCAGCAGGTCGTTCTCGTCGGCCTGCACCTGCTGTGCCCTGCCGTTGACGGTGATCTCGATGGATTTGGTCATCGCTTGGACGCTCAGGCGTTCGCTTGAACGGCAGGCTTGCGCAGGCCGGCCGCGCGCCGATACGGCGGTGGGTAGTACAGCGGCTCGCCGAGCGTTTCCGCGGCTCGCCATACCCAGCGCGGGTCGGCGAGGAAGGGACGTGCCAGGGCCACCTGATCGGCCTGTCCGGACGCGATGATCGCGTCGGCCTGGGCCGGTTCGGAAATGCCGCCGACGGCGCGCGTCACGAGCCCGGTGCGTTGCCGCACCTCGGCCGCCAGATGCACCTGGAACCCGGGGCCGAACGGGATTCCCCGGTTCGGCTCGACGAAGCCGCTGGTGACGCAAACGTAGCCGAAGCCGCGCGACTTGAGCCCGAGCGTCAGGCGAACCGCGTCCTCCACGCCGAGGCCGTCGGGGTTCCAGTCGGTGCCGGTGATGCGTGCGCCCAGCACGCAGTGGGCCGGCACCTGCTCGCGCAGGCGGGTGGCGATGTGCAGTGCCAGTCGGTCGCGCCGCTCGGGGTCCCCGCCCCAGGCGTCGGTCCGCAGGTTGGAGAGCGGGGATTGGAACTGGTGCAGAAGGTACCCGTGTGCGCAGTGCAGCTCGATCACTTCGAAGCCCAGGCGCACGGCGCGCCGGGCCGCATCGACGTACCGATCCACGAGCTGCTCGATGGCGGCCTCGTCGAGCGCCTCCGGCACCGGCCATGACGCCGCGAAAGCCTGTGCGGAAGGGGCAGCGCAGAGCCATGGCGCCTCGTCGGCCTGCGCGCCGGTCAGCGGCGTTCCACCCTCCCAGGGCGCGGTGACGGAGCCCTTGCGCCCGGCGTGGCCCAGCTGGATGCCGAAGCGCGTTCCCGGCGCGGCCACCGCGCGGGCAGCCTGCAACACGCGTCCCAAGGCTGCCTCGGCAGCGTCGCTGTAGAGCCCGAGGCAGCCATGGGTGATGCGGCCCCGCGCTTCCACCGCCGTGGCTTCGATCATCACGAGGCCGGCGCCCGAGAAAGCGAGCTGCATCAGGTGTTGCAGATGCCAGTCGTTCGCGACGCCGTCCTGCGCCGAGTACTGGCACATCGGCGAAACCACGATGCGGTTGGGCAGGTCGAGGCCGCCGAGGGCCAGCGGGCTGAAGAGGGCACTCATGGAAGTCCTCGCGCTCAGGGGGCCGGGGTGATATGGAGCAGCTTGACGGCGTTGAGGCCCTCGATCTGCGCGACTTCGTCGGCCGTCAGGCCCTGCACCGCCGCGATGAGCTCGCGCGGCCGGTCCTCGCCCATGTCGTACGGGTAGTCGGTGCCCAGCAGGACGCGTTCGGCACCGAACAGGTCAACCAGGTGCCGCAACATCTGCGGATCGAACACCATCGTGTCGACATAGAAGGTCTTGAGGTAGCTCGACGGCAACTGGTCGATCACGGTGCGGCAGTCGGCGCGCGCGCGCCATGCGTGGTCCATGCGCGCCCAGTAGTGGCCGACGTAACCGCCGCCATGCGCGGCGATGAACTTGATGTTGGGGTAGCGCGCCACCACGCCGTCGAAGATCAGATGGCTGACCGCGACCGTGGTGTCGAGCGGGTTGCCGATCACGTTGTTGAAGTAGTGGTCGGTGAGGCGCGCGCCTTCGGAAAATCCGACAGGGTGCAGGAAGATCACTGCGCCCAAGGCATCGGCGCGCGCGAAGAACGGCTCCAGTCCCAGTCGAGGGTCCGTCAGGTTGAGCCCGTTGACGTTGGTGTTGATCTCCACGCCGCGCAGGCCGAGCCGGCCGACGGCATGGTCGAGCTCCTGCACCGCGAGTTCGGCGTTCTGCAAGGGCACGGATCCGATGCCCACGAAACGTTCGGGCGTCTGCGCCACCAGCGCCGCGATGCCCTCGTTCACCTGCCGCGCAAGTGCCGCGCCCCGCTCCGGCGGTGCGAAGTAGAAGTACTGGAACGGCGCCGGGCTGATCGCCTGGATGTCGATGCCCATGCGTTCCATGTCATCGAGGCGCTGGTCGATGCCGGTGAGTTTCGGGGCGCGCTCCTTCATCTGTGCCACGTTGGTTTCCCGCGTCAGCGCGTTCGCATAGATCACGCTGGGGTCGTGCTGGCCGACATCGAGGTCCGACGCCGCGGCTGCGACCGCCGGGTTCAGGTAGTGGCAGTGGACGTCGACCACCGGCGGGCGGCTGCCCCTGGCGGGACGGGTCGACGTCGCCGCCCGGGGCAGCGACAGCGCTGCCGTGCGCGCGCGCTTTGCGCCGCCGTGGTGATGGGACGGGTCGGTGCATTGAGGGGAGCAGGTGTACAGCACGATGGATTCCGTTGAAGCTTGGAGGGGACAGACGATGGAAGCGGCGGGCCTGGCGCTAGAAGACGCCCAGATGGCGAGTGGCCAACTCGGGTTCGACACGGACCGCATCGGCCGGGCCGGCGTGGACGACGTGGCCCGTGTTGAGCACGACCACGTCGTCGGCAACGTCGAGCGCCAGATGGAAATTCTGTTCCACCAGCACGATGGAGAGCCGATCGGCCTTCAGTGTCTTGATCGCCTCGGCGACCTCGGCCACGATGAGCGGCGCAAGGCCCTCGGAGGGTGCTCGCCGCCGGAGAGCGTGCCGGCGCGTTGTCGCGCTCTTTCCTTCAGCCGTCCGAAGGTTTCGTAGACACGGGCCAGGTTCCAGGCGCGACCCTTGCCCGCATCGGCGGCGGGCTGTTCGGCGACCAGCAGGTTCTCGAGCACCGTCAGGCTCGGGAAGATCCGGCGGCCCTGCGGGACCAGTCGCATGCCGGCGCGCGCGATGGCTTCGGGCGACAGGCGCTCCACCGGCCGGCCGCCGAGGCGGATCTGGCCGCTGCGCGCCGCCATCAAGCCTGCGAAGGTGTTCAGCGACGTGCTCTTTCCGGCACCGTTGCGCCCCAGGAGGGCCAGCACGCGACCTTCGGCCAGGTGCAGCGACAGGCCGTGCACCACCTGGCTCTGCCCATAACAGATGTCCAGATCGAGAACGCTCAATGCTTCAGTGGCCAAGGTAGATCTCCCGCGTTTTCGGATGCTCGACAACGGTCTTGCGGTCGCCTTCCACCAGCACCTTGCCGTAGTGCAGCACGGTGATCTGTTCCGCGAATTCGAGCGCGACGTCCATGTCGTGCTCGATCATGAGGATGGCGGTCTCGCGCGGGACCTGTGCGATGAGGCGCTGCACGACCGCCCGCTCGTCCTGCGACAAGCCCGCGAGCGGTTCGTCCAGCAACAGGAGCCGGGGCGCCTGGGCCAGTCCGATCGCGAGTTCCACGCGGCGCTGCTCGCCATAGGACACGTCGGCCACGCGGTGCATCGCCTTGCCGCCCAGGCCTACGCCCTCGAGCAGCTCGACGGCCCGATCGTGCAGCGCCGTGTGGCGGCGAAGCGGGGTCACCGGGTTGTGGCGCAGCGACGTGAGCGCAAGCAGGCCCAGCACCACGTTGTGCGCCAGCGTGTCCTGCGGAAAGAGCGTGATGATCTGGTAGGTGCGCGACAGGCCGCAGCGGGCGCGGGCGGGCACCGTCATGCGCGTGACGTCCTGGCCGAAGATGCGGATCGATCCGGCATCGGGACGGATCTCGCCGGCGATCAGCCCGAACAGGGTGGTCTTGCCCGCGCCATTGGGTCCGATGATGAGCCGGCGTTCGCCCGGCTGCATGGTCAGGTGCACGTCCTGGGTCACGGCGATCCCGCCGAACGACTTCTTCAGTCCCCGGACCTCGAGTGCGGCGGTCATGCCCTGCCTCCCTTGCGTCGGGTGAAGAGGCTTCGGACGCCGGGCACGATGCCGTGCGGCATGACCAGAACGATGAAGACGAACACCGCTCCCAGCAGCATGTCCCATCGCTCGATGTAGCCCGAGGCGTAGTTCTTCAGCAGCACGACGAGCACCGCGCCCACGGCAGGCCCGGCCAGCGTGCCCGCGCCGCCCGCGATCACGCTCAGCAACACTTCGGCGGACGACGTCACCGACAGCACGCTGGGATGGACGTACTTGTGGAAGTACACGTAGAGCAGCCCGGCGACCGCGCCGAGGAAACTGGCGCCGACGAACGCACACCAGCGGATGCCCCAGACGTTGTAGCCCAGCGAACTCATGCGGCGTGCCTGATCCTTGGTACCGCGGAGCGAGGCGCCGAAGGGCGAGTGCACGAGCCGCCCGACCACCGCCATCACCGCCACGGTGATCAGCAGCACGAACCAGTAGTACGCGTTGCTGTTCTCGAGGTCGATGCCGAAAGGCGAGGGCCGCGTCAGGCCCGAGAGGCCGTTGTCGCCGTTGGTGACCGACGTCCACCGGTAGGCCAGCCCCCAGACCACTTGCGACAGCGCGAGCGTCAGCATGAGAAAGCTGAGCCCCGACGCCCGCAGAGCGATCCAGCCGAAGACGCCACCGATGGCCGTTGTCGCGATCAGCGTGATCGGCGCCGCGAACGCATGGCTCATGCCCAGCCGCAGCGCCAGCCACGCCGCGATGTAGGCCGACAGGCCCAGATAGGCCGCATGGCCGAGCGACGTGAGGCCGGCATAGCCGACGAGCAGATTCAGGCTGGCAGCGAAGATCACCGCGATGAGGATCTGGCTGCCCAGGTTGACGTAGTACTCGCCCACCAGCGCGGGCAGGAGGGCCAGTGCCGCAAGCAGCAGCAGGAGCGCGAGCTTGTTCATGCGCGGGCCCCTCCCATCAGGCCCGAAGGGCGGAACGCCAGCACGACGATCATCGGCAGGAAGAGGATGACGTAGGCGAGGTCGGGAACCAGGGCCGTGCCGAAGGTGTAGAGAAAGCCGATGATGAAGCTGGCCAGGAAGGTGCCCGTCAGGCTGCCGACCCCGCCGAGGATCACCACGATGAGCGCGAGCGGGAGCATGTCGGCGTCCAGCCCCGGATAGGCCGACAGCATCGGGCCGCCGATTGCGCCGCCGAGTCCCGCCAGCAGCGCACCGAGGCAGAACACGCTGGTGAACAGCGCGGAGGCACGGATGCCGACGGCGCGCGCCATGGGCATGTCGTCGACGCCGGCACGGATGCGTGCGCCCAGCCGGGTGCGCTCCATCAGCACGTAGAGCAGCACGGCGGCCGCGATGGCCACCCCAATGACCGCGATGCGGTAGCTCGGGAAACTGAAGCCGAACCAGTCGACCGGCCCGGCCAGCCACGCGGGCGGCGCGATGGGAATGGGATCGCCGCCCCAGAGCACGAGGCACATGTCCGCCGCGATGAACGACAGTCCCAGCGTCGCCAGAACCTGCGCCTGGGCATTGCCCGTGAGGCGTCGCAGGATGAGCCGTTCGATGAGACCGCCGAGCAGTGCCGTCGACAGGGCGGCCAGCACCACGGCGACGGTAAAGCCCCAGCCGGCGCGCGCGGCACTGGCCGCGACGTACGCACCGATCATGAACAGCGCGCCGTGCGTGAGGTTGGCGATGCGCATCAGCCCGAAGATCAGTGCGAAGCCTGACGACAGCAACAGCAGCAGGCCGCCGAGCGCCAGGCTGTTGAACGTTTGGGTCAACCAGAATTGCATGGGTCGTTGCTGCGACGCAGGCGCGGGCCTGCGTCGCGGGCATCCAGTGGGGCGTCAGGCAGCCAGGTTCCTGGCGGGCGGCCAGTCGCGCGAGTACACGGGCTCGGCCAGGAACTTCTTCGGGTCGTAGGTCCAGAACTGGCTCACGTCCGAGTAGGTGTCGACGATGCTGTTGACCAGGCGCCCGTCCTTGCGTTCGACGTTGCGCACGTACACATTGCCCACGACATTGCCGTAGGCGTCGAACTTGACGGGCCCGCGCGCGGTGAGGACATTGGTCTTGCCCAGCGTCTCGCGCAGCGCTTCCTTGTCGAATGCCTTTCCCTTGAGCGGCTCGAGTGCGGCATCCAGGACGGAGGCGCTGACATGCGTGCATGCGGCGTAGAAGCCGGGGTCGTAGCCATGTGCCTTGCGAAAGGCGCCGGCGAACCTGGCGTTGATCGGATTCGCGAGTTCCGATGAGTACCAGTTGACGGTCACGATACCGAGCGCTTCGTCGCCCATGTTGCGCAGCACGGCTTCGTCCAGCGCGGTCATGCCACCCACCAGCGCCATCTTGCCGCGCAGACCGTACTCGTTGAACTGGCGGATGAAGCGGAAACCGTTCGAGCCGGCGAATCCGAGAAACACCGCGTCGGCCTCGCGCCGAAGCTGGGCGAGAAAGGTGCCGTAGTCGGGCGCCGTGAGCGGCGGGAAGAGCTTCTGGACCACCTTGCCGCCGGCCTCCTCGAACACGCGCTGAAAGCCGGCGGTCATCTCGTGCCCGTAGGCGATGTCGTCCGCCACCAGCACCATGCGCTTGTATTTGAGCTTCTTGGCGCAGTAGTCGGCCAGCGGGTGCGCGCACTGTGCAGAGGTCGAGCTCGCGCGGAACAGCCACGGATTCGCCTTGCGCTGGGTCATGTCTTCGGCCGCGGCCACCGGGAACACGGGGATCTTCCGGGAACGCATGTAGTCGTCGGTGGCCAGCGCCTCGAAGGCGGCCAGCGGACCCATGAGCACCTGGGCGCGCTCGCGTTCCACCAGCTCCTGGGTCTTGGTGCGCGCGGCGGACGGCACCCCGCCGGTGTCCGCCACGATGAGCTCGACCTTGCGGCCGCCCAGCCGCTGGTCGCTGGCGGCCAGGTAGGTCTGGAGGCCGCGTTCCATGTCGAGGCCGCCGGACGCAAACGGACCGGTCTTGGCCGTCAGCAACCCGACGCGCAACGGCTCGCCGGCGCCCTGGCTGTGCGGCCTGATGCGGGTCCAATGTTGATAATCAGTCGATCGGCGAAGAGCGACCCGGTCGCGCCGGGAACATTGAAAGACATCCATTCATGAAGACGCGAGGCGATACATCGGCAGAGGCGTCGGGCACGACGACGGCGGGCAAGCAGCGGCGGCGGCTTGCCCCCGAGGATCGCGAGCACGAGATCGTCCAGTCCGCCATCCGCTTCTTCGCGAAGCACGGCTTCGAAGCCAGCACGCGTGATCTGGCGAAAGAACTGGGCGTGTCGCAGCCGCTGCTCTACCGCTACTTTCCGACCAAGGAGGCGCTGGTCGATCGCGTGTACGAAGACGTGTTCGTGCGGCGCTGGAATCCGGAGTGGGAAGAGTGGCTGGCAGACCGGGCGCATCCCCTCGACCAGCGGCTCAAGCGCTATCTGAAGGACTACGCGCACTTCGTGTTGCGCGGGGAGTGGGTCCGCATCTTCATGTACGCGGGCCTCAGCCGGGCGGGCGTGAACCAGCGCTACCTGTCACGCCTGCGCGAGCGCCACTTCCTGCTGATCGCGCGGGAGATGCGCTTCGCCTACGGCATTCCCGATCCGGCCAACAGCGAAGCGGAGGATGAAGAGGTCGAGCTCATCTGGGCCATGCATTCGAGCGTGTTCTACATCGGCGTTCGCAAATGGGTGTACGACCTGGCCGCGCCACGCAACATCGACCGCTTGATCGACATGCGCGTCGACGCCTTTCTGCAAGGGACGCCGGCGATCCTGCTGGTCGACCGCGCGGCTGCCGGCCCTGCGCCGGCGCGTCCCGCCCGCAGGAAACCCCGGGGCGTCGACACGCCCGGCAGGTGAACGCGGCGATCAGCGCTTGCGCTGACCACGCGGCGTCGCGGCCTTCGACGGGGCTGCGAGCGCCTCGAGGAATCGCGTCGCCGCCGGCGTGAGCCCGTCCACTCGCCAAACGATGCGGTAGACGGTCTGCATCTCCAGCAACGGCAGCGCGCGCACGAGGATCTGTTCACCGGAAAACCGGACCAGACTCTCCTGCGCGACGCACAGGCCGAATCCGTGGGCCACGAGGGCCAATGCCGAGACGATGTCGCCGGCCACGCAGGCGACACGGGGCTCGAACCCTTGCCGCCGGCATGCGGCGGTGAAGGCCGAGCGCAGCGAGGGGCCGGCGCGCTCCGGCGTCACGACCCATTCCGCCTCGACCAGGGCATTCAGTGAAATCTCGGCGGTGGTGGCCAGCGGGTGGTCGCGCGGCATCAGCAGCACATACCGTTCGGACGCGAACACGCGGGACGCGAGCGCCGGGTCGGACACATCCTGCGTCTGCACCGCCAGGTCGAATCGACCGCGCCGCAGTTCTTCCAGCTGTTCACTCTCGAGCGCGCTCTCGAACTGGAAACGGATGGATGGGTGGGCCGCCTGCACCCGGCGCGCGGTGTCCGGAATGATGCCGTTGTAGAGCGCGCCCGGCATGTGCCCGAGGACCACCGTGCCGCCCGTACCACCGGCCCGGCGTTGCAGGTCCAGCATCAGCCGCTCGTTGTCGCGCAGGAGCGCGCGGGCGTTGACCAGCAGCTCGCGCCCGGCGTTGTTCAGCCGCAGACTTCGCCCCACGCGGTCGAACAGCGCGAAACCGATCCGGGCCTCGAGGTTGAGGATGGTCCGGCTCAGCGGCGAAGCCGAAATGTGCAGTGCCTGCGCGGCGCGGGAGATGCTTTCGCTTTCCGCCACGCGAACGAATTGCTGCAGCGTTCGAAGGTCGATGAGGTGCATGGAACGGCTCCGGAGGCCACCGAATTGTCGGACCTCACAGGTCCGAAATCTTGCGTCTATTTGTCCTTTTCAGGCAAAGACATTTTAACGATCATTCGATCACTAGTTGGGTGCGCCTCGCCATCCGCGCTCACGGCACCGGTTTCTCCAACCCCTGATGAGAGGTTTTCGAATGACTCCCACCCTGTCGGCAACCGTGCAACGCAAGGTGATCCGCCGGATCGTGCCCATCCTCATGCTGATGTACACGATGGCCTATCTCGACCGCATCAACATCGGCACTGCGGCGTTGCGCATGAACGCCGATCTCGGCATCAGCCAGCAGGTGTTCGGGCTGGCCGCCGGCCTGTTCTTCGTCGGCTACCTGCTCATGGAGATTCCGAGCAACCTGATCCTGCACCGCGTCGGCGCACGCATCTGGTTGACGCGGATCATGGTGACCTGGGGATTGATCTCCGCCTGCACCGCCTTCGTGCAGAACGGCTGGCAGCTGATCGCGATCCGCATGCTGCTCGGCGTGGCGGAAGCCGGGCTGTTCCCGGGCCTCATCTACTGCCTGGCCCTCTGGTTCCCGCCGCAGCTGCGGGGCCGCATGCTGGTGATCGCCGTGTTGCCCTGGGCCGTGATCGTCGGGACGCCGGTTTCGGCCGCCATCGTTCAGTATGCGGACGGCCTCTTCGGCTTTGCCGGATGGCGAATCATGCTGTTCGTCGAGGGCCTGCTGCCTGTGCTGCTCAGCTTCTATTCGATCCGGTTTCTGACCTCGAAGCCGGAGGAGGCGGACTGGCTGACCGACGCGGAAAAGCGCGAAGTGATCGCCGCGCGCGATGGCGACAGCGGCCCCACGCCGGGCGGTGTCGAGCCGCCTCTGCGCACGACCCTGATGCGTCCGCACCTCATCCTGCTGTCGCTCGCCTACGCGACGGCCCAGATGGGGTTTTACGCATCGCTGATCTTCACGCCGCAGATCGTCCAGGAGTTCGGCCGGCTGTTCGGACAAAAGCTCTCGACGGTTCAGGTGGGCCTGCTGTCGGCCATCCCGAGCGTCATCGGCATGGTCCTCTACTGGTTCTGGGTGGCACATTCCGACAAGCGCGGGGAACGCGTGTGGCACGC
>SEGN01000245.1 GCA_004211245.1 Variovorax sp. | reverse complement strand
AGCAACGCGACGCTCGGCGCGAAGATCGCACTGAAGATGATGAGCAGATAGAGCTCCGGCATCGACCCCCAGATCTCGATGAAGCGCTGGAACGCGAGGTCCGTCTTGCCGCCGAAGAAACCCTGGACGGCGCCGGTGATGACGCCGAGCACCACGCCGATGAAGGTGAGTGCAAGAGCGAACAGCACGCTCACCCGGAATCCGTAGATGAGCTGCGCCAGCAGGTCGCGCCCACGATCGTCGCTGCCGAAGAAGTTCTCGCGCGAGGGTGCGGCCGGGTTCGGCGACTTGGCGAAATAGTTGAGCGTCTTCGGCCCATAGGGATTCGGCGCGTAGACCGCCCAGTTGTCGCCCTGCGTGATGCGTTCGCGGATGAACGGATCGAGGTAATCGGCCGGCGTTTCGAAGTCGCCACCGAAGGTCTTCTCGGAATGGTCGCGCAGCACCGGGAAGTAGGTCTTGCCTTCGTACCGCACCACCAGCGGCCTGTCGGTCGAGAGCACCTCGGCGAACAGGCTCAGCACCACCAGCGCGCTGAACACCACGAGGCTCCAGAAGCCCAGCCGGTTGCGCTTGAAGCGCAGCCACGCGCGGCGGCCCGGGCTCAGCGAGACGGTCGGGGGTGCGTCAGTCAAACTTCACCCTCGGATCGACCCAGACGTAGCAGAGGTCGGAGACCAGCTTGGTCACCAGGCCGATCAGCGTGAACAGGTACAGCGTGCCCAGCACCACCGGGTAATCGCGCCGGATCACGCTTTCGTAGCTCAGGAGGCCCAGGCCGTCGAGCGAGAACAGCGTCTCGATCAGCAGCGACCCGGTGAAGAAGGCGCCGATGAAGGCGGCCGGAAAGCCGGTGATGATCGGTATCAGCGCGTTGCGGAACACATGCTTCCACAGCACCTGCCGCTCCGCCAGCCCCTTGGCGCGCGCGGTCAGCACGTACTGTTTGCGGATTTCTTCGAGAAACGAGTTCTTGGTCAGCATCGCCGTCACCGCGAAGCTACCGAGCACCATGGCCGTGACCGGCAAGGCGATGTGCCAGAGGTAGTCGACCACCTTCGCGCCCCAGCCGAGGCTTTCCCAGTTGGCGGAGGTGAGTCCGCGCAGCGGGAACCACTGGAGCTGCCCGCCGAAGATCACGAGCAGGGCCACGCCGAGCACGAAACCGGGTATTGCATAGCCGATCAGCACGATCAGCGTCGTGACGAAGTCGAAGCGCGAGCCTGCCCGCACGGCTTTGGCCACGCCCAGCGGCACCGCGATGAGGTAACTGATGAAGAAGGTCCAGAGCCCGAGGCTGATCGACACCGGCAGCTTCTCGCGGACCAGCTCCGACACGGCCTTGCGCTGGTAGAAGCTCTGCCCGAGATCGAAGCGCGCAAAGGATTTGAGCATCTGCCAGAAGCGCTCGTGCGCCGGCTTGTCGAAGCCGTAGAGCTGCTTGATCTCCTCGACGCGCTTCTCGTCGAGGCCCTGCCGGCCGCGATAGCCCGCGCCGCCGGTCGCCGCGCGCTCGCCGCCCGAGTCCCGACCCTGGAGCTGCGCCACCATCTGCTCGACCGGGCCGCCCGGCACGAACTGGATCACCGCGAAGGTCAGCAGCAGCACGCCGAACAGCGTCGGCACCATCAGCAGCAGGCGTTTGAGGATGTAGCTGGCCATGGCGTGCTATTTGTTGGAGGGCGACGCCCACCAGGTGCTCATGGCCCAGGTGTCGGGTTGGTAGTACGGTGGAATCGTTGGCGGCAGCACGAAGCCCGCGGGACGGTAGCCGACAAAGAACGTGTCGCTCGTCCACTGCGGAATGGAGTAGTGGCCGTGCGAAAGCACGCGGTCGAGCGCGCGCATCGCCGCATCCAGTTGGGGGCGTGTGGTCGCACGCACGATCTTCTCGAGCAATGCGTCCACCGCCGGCTCGGCAATGCCCCACAGGTTGGCCGATCCGTTGGTGGTGGCCGCCTTCGATCCAAAGAATTCATACATCTCCCCTCCCGGGGCGTTGCTCCCGGGCAAGCGCAGGCTGGACATTTCGAACTCAAACTGATCCATCCGTTGCTGGTACAGCGCGCCGTCCACATTGCGAACCGTAAGCTCGATGCCGAGCTTGCGCAGGGCCAATTGCATCGGGACGATCAGCCGATTCGAGGACGGCTGCGCATTCAGGTACTCGATCGTGAACCGATCGCCCTTGGCATTGCGCAGGCTGCCGTCACGGTAGGTCCACCCCGCTTCGGCAAGCAGTTGTTGTGCCTTGCGCAGGTTGCCGCGCAGACTGTCCGGCGGTTGTGTGGTCGGTGGTCGCAAGGCCGGCCCGAACACCTCGGGCCGCAACTTGTCCCGCAATGGCTCCAGCAACGCGAGTTCATCGGCATCCGGCAGCCCGGAAGCGTGGAAGCTGCTGTTCGGGAAATAGCCGACCGCCCGCTTGTACAGCCCGTAGAACATCTGCTTGTTGAGCCACTCGAAATCCATCGTCAGTCCGATGGCCTGGCGCACACGAATGTCCTGAAACCTGGGATTGCGCAAATTGAACACGTAGCCCTGGAAGTCGCCCGGATTGCGGTTTTCGAACACCTGCTTCTTTACTTCTCCGGAGTCGAACACCCGCCCGGTGTACTGGCGCGCCCAGTTGCGCGAGATGAACTCGCGCATCAGGTCGAATTCGCCGGCTTTTAGACCCTCGAAGCGGGCCGTTTCGTCCAGGTAGAGCTTGAAGGTCAGGCGATCGAAATTGAACTGGCCTTTGCGCACGGGCAGCGATGCGCCCCAATAGGACGGGTTGCGCACGTAGGTGATGTCGCGACCCAGCCGCGCGGTGGCCGGCTTGTAGGGCCCCGATCCGATGGGCAGATCGTTCGTGACCTGGTCGAAAGGCTTGCCGCCCCCCCAATGGCGGCTGAAGACGGACATGCCGCCCACAACGAGGGGCAGCTCGCGATTGGGGCTCGCGAAGTCGAAGCGCACGGTGCGTTCGTCCAGGGCCACCGCGCGGTTCACCTCGGCATACATGGTGCGGTATTGCGGCGCCGCGAGTTTGCTGGTCAGCGTCTGGAACGAGTGAACCACGTCGGCGGCCAGTACCTGCGAGCCGTCATTGAAGCGTGCCTCGGGGCGCAGGCGGAAGGTGGTCGAGAGCAGGTCGCCTGCCACGCTGACGTCTTCAGCCAGCAGACCATATCCCGTGGTCGCTTCTTCCGAGTTGCCGATCAGCAGGCTCTCGAACACCAGGTTGGTCAGGCCGGCGGGCGGCGTGCCCTTGAGGGTGAACGGATTGAACTTGTCGAAGTTGGTGACGGCAATCGGAGGCACCATGCGAAGCTCTCCCCCCTTGGGCGCAGCCGGGTTCACGTAGTCGAAATGCGTGAAGCCCGGCGGGTACTTGATGTCGCCGAATTGCGCGTAGGCATGGGCCGCCCACGAAGGGGCTGCCAAGAGAGCCAACGCCAGAAACAGCCAACCTTGCATGCGAGAATTTCGTGCACAGCATCGGCTTCGCGACGCGCGAATCGATCGCGGGCGACTTTCTCGAAGGACTCTCGCGCGAGGGCTTCCGGATCGCGCACGACATCAGCGCCTACAGTTTCCCGGCAATGGCCAAGGCGGCCCTGCCTTACCTCAACGACAAGTCGGCGCTGCTGACGCTGACCTACCTCGGCGCCGAACGCGTGCTGCCGAACTACAACACCATGGGCCTGGCCAAGGCCAGCCTGGAAGCCTCGGTGCGGTACACCGCGGCCTCGCTGGGCCCCAGGGGCATGCGGGTGAACGGCATCAGCGCCGGTCCGATCAAGACGCTGGCCGCCAGCGGCATCCAGGGCTTCGGCAAGATGCTGTCGGCCGTGGCGCAGGCCGCACCGATCGGCCGCAACGTGACCATCGATGAAGTCGGCAACGTCGCCGCCTTCCTGCTGAGCGACCTGGCCAGCGGCGTCACGGCCGAGATCACCTACGTCGACGGCGGGTTCAGCAACGTGGTCGGGGGCGTGTCGGAACCGGCTGCCTGAGTTTTTCCGACGCGAAGAGTGCCTGGGAGGGCCGCATGAAACGGCGCAATTTTCTGATCGCGGCCCTCGCGAGCGCGGTTGCGCCGTGGGCCGAATCCGCACCGCCACCCGCGCTGATGCTGGCGGACGTCTACCGCCGCGGCATGTCGCTCGACGGCTACTGGGTCAGCGAGAAATTCGATGGCGTGCGCGGCTACTGGGACGGCCGGCACCTCTGGACCCGCGGTGGCGAGCGGGTGATGGCGCCGACCTGGTTCACCGCGCCGATGCCGGCCACGCCGCTGGACGGCGAGCTGTGGGCCGGGCGTGGCCGCTTCCAACATGCCGTGTCGACCGTGCGCAACCAGACGCCGAACGACCTGGCATGGCGCGAGATGCGTTTCATGGTGTTCGACCTGCCGACGCAGCCCGGCGACTTCGATGCACGCCTGGCGGCATTGAAGAAGCTGTTGCCCATCCCGCAGGCACCGTGGGTGCTGCCGGTCGCGCAGCAACGCGCAGGCACGCACGCAGAACTGCAGGCATTGCTCGACAAGACGGTGAAACTCGGCGGCGAAGGCCTGATGCTGCACCGCGGCGCCTCGATGTACCGCGGCGAGCGCAGTGCCGACCTGCTCAAGTTCAAGCCCTTCGACGACGCGGAAGCGCGGGTGGTGGCCCATGTACCGGGCAAGGGCCGGCACACGGGGCGGCTCGGGGCCTTGATGGTCGAGACGCCGGAGGGCCAGCGCTTCAAACTCGGCGGAGGGTTCACCGATGCGCAGCGCGACGAGCCGCCGCCGGTCGGCGCTTGGGTGACCTACCGCTACAACGGCAAGAACCCCGGCGGTCTGCCGAGGTTCGCGCGGTTCCTGCGCGTCAGGGAAGACGCTCCTGTCCGCTGACTTATTTCGGCAGCAGCACCTTGTCAACCACGTGGATCACGCCGTTCGACTGGTAGACGTCGGCGATCGTCACGGTCGCGCTGCCGCCCTTCTCGTCGGTGATCATGACCTTGCCGCCCATCGCCTTGGCGGTGAGGGTGCCGCCAGACGCCGTCTTCAGCATGGCCGTGCCGTTGCCGTCCATGATCTGCTTCGTCAGCGCCGCGGCGTCGAGTTTGCCCGGCACGACGTGGTAGGTCAGGATGGTGGTCAGCGTGCCCTTGTTCTCGGGCTTGAGCAACGTATCGACGGTGCCGGCCGGCAGCGCCGCGAAGGCCGCATTGGTCGGCGCGAACACGGTGAACGGACCCGGGCCCTTGAGCGTGTCGACCAGGCCGGCCGCCTTGACCGCTGCCACGAGCGTGGTGTGGTCCTTCGAGTTGACGGCGTTGTCGATGATGTCCTTGGTGGCCAGCATCGGTGCGCCGCCGACCATGACCTGGGCCGTGGCAGCCACGGCGCCAGCGGCCATGGCCAGGGCGAGCGTGATGGAAGCGAGGCGGTGGAATTTGCGGGAAGTCGACATGGAAGGCTCCTGTAGTGAATGAAACCCTGCGAAATGCGCAGTGGTTGCCTTTCAATACGGGCGCCTCGGCAGCGCAGATTCGTGCGCCAGCCGCAATACTGTGTTTCAACTCAAGGCTTCAAACCTTTGGCAACCTTCGCCTCGATGTCATCCAGCACCGGCAGCAGGTCGGCCACGCTGTCGATCACATAGTGCGCGCCGACGGCCTTGAGTTTGGCCGTCGCGATCTGCCGCAGCGCCTCCTGCTTCCCGGCGTCGAGCGCTTCCCATTGCGCCAGCGGCAGGCCCACGGCATTGCCACTGACCGCCAGGCCCACCGTCCAGGTGCCGGCGTTCAGGCCCTCCTCGATGCCCACGCCGGTGTCGTCGACCTTGACCACGCTCGCGGGCGGCCACACGCCGAGGTCGGCGAAAGTGCGGTACATCATGAGCGGCGAGGGCCGTCCCGCCGCCAGGTCGCCGGCACACACGAGGTTGTCGGGAACGTAGCCGCCGGCGGCCGCGATCGGGGTGACGATCTCCATGATGGGACGGTTGTAGCCGGTGGTGGAGCCGATCTTGAGTCCGCGCGCGCGCAAGGTGTCGACCATCTGCACGGCGCCCGGAATGAAGTCGGCGAAGTCGGCCACCACCGCCGCGTTCATCGGCGTGAAGACTTCATAGAGATGGTCGACATCGGCATCGCTGAACGGCTTGCCATGCACGCGCTCCCATTGCGCGGCGATGCGCGGCAGGTTTCCGAGCACCTGGATGTGATCCCACTTGGCCATGCCCATCGGGCCGCGCGCCTCGTCGATGGTGAGGTCGACGCCGAACTTCTCGAACAAGCGCACGAACGCGCCCATCGGTGCGCAGGAGCCGAAGTCGAGGATGGTGCCGGCCCAGTCGAAGACGACGGCGCTGAGTTTTGCAGGGATTGCGGACATGTCTTTGTATCTCGTGGAAAAGGATTACCAGCCGGCGAACACGTCCTCGGCGATGCCGAAAGCCGTGCTGGCACCGGTGCCGCTGGTGACGAGCACCAGTCGGGTCGCGTCGTCGGGCGCATCGATCAGGCAGTCCGTGTTGGCCGACGACGGATAGAGGCCGACCCAGCGCTCGCTCACGCGGCACCGCTGAAGCTTGAGCGTCTTGTGCAGGTGTTCGAGGATCAGTTCGTCGACGCGCTGGTCGGCAAAGGGCTCGGGCGCATCGCCATAGTGATGCGAATCGCCGACCACCAGGGAGCCGTCTGCGCTCTGCACCACGATGAGGTGGATGCCGTTGTCGAGCGACTCGCCCTCCTCCCGGCGCATCTGTTCCAGCAGCGGCGCGGCCGCGGGCAGCTGGCTGTAGCCGTGGTAGCGCACCAGGCTCAGGTCGGCCATCACAGAACCCGGCAGCTTGAAGCCGGGCTCCGGCTGCACGCGCAGCATGTGCAGAAGGCACAGGCGCAAATCGTGCGGCGTGAGACGCTCGGCGAACAGGCCGTTCAGGTCGGTGTTCGTGCAGACCACCACCCGCTCGCCGTGCAGGACCCCGCGCGAGGTGCGCACGCGCGGCGTCGCCACCTCCAGCACCGCTTCGCTGAAACGGAAGACAACGCCCATCGCGTCGGAAAGCCAGCGTGCGAGCAAGCCGATCGCCGTGCGCGACTCGACCCGCATTTCGTGCGGGCTGTAGAGCACGGCCTGGGCGCCATCGAGCTGCAGCACCGGCGCGCGCCGGGCCGCCTCGGCAGTGTCGAGCAGCTCGCAACCCTCGCCCATCTCGGTGGCCATGAATTCGTCGAGCACCTTCAGCGCCTGCGGCCGGAAGGCCGTGAGGTACAGCCCGTGGTGCACGGCAGCGATGCCGGCCCGCGGCGCCACCTCGCCCCAGACCTCGCGTGCCCGTTTGGCGCGGCGCCAGGTGTCGCCCGCACCCTGGCCGGTGACGGTGATGAAGCCGAAGTTGCGGATCGACGCGCCGACGCAGGCCGCGTCGCGCTCGATCACGCAGACGCGCAGGCCGCGCTTCGCTGCCGTGTACGCATGCGCCAGGCCGACGATGCCGGCGCCGACGACGATCAGGTCGAAGTTCGTGGGGTTCGTTGATTTCATGGTGGTCATGGTGTGGACCCGATCGGTGGACGCGCCAGTCGCAGCACGGGCCACTGGCGCGCCTGCGCCTCCAGGGCCAGGCGTGCATCGGGATCGACCACCACCGGTTGGCCCACCGCCAGCAGCAGCGGCAGGTCGTTGATCGAATCGCTGTAGAAGAAGGCGCTGGCCAGCGCGGCATCGGGCGCCTCGCCCCGCGCCGCGAGCCAGTCGTGCAGCCGCGCCACCTTGCCTTCGCGCATGTTGAGCGTGCCGCGCGTGCGGCCCGCGAATCGGCCGTCCTCGTGCTGCGCCAGCTCGGTCGCGATCACGTGCTCGAAGCCGAGCGCCTGCGCGGTCAACGCGACCAGGAAGCGGCTGGTCGCGCTGGTCAGCACCAGCAGGTCGCCGCGCGAGCGATGCTGCTGCACCAGCTCACGCGCCGCCTCGGGTATGCGGGGCCGGATCACCTCGGCCATGAAATCGCGGCGCACCGGCGTCCATTCTTCCGGTGTGCGGCCCGCGAAGGTGGAGGCGAAGAACTCGCAGAATTCCGCGGGTTCTGCTTCGCCCGCGTGGTAGCGCCGATCCAGCTCGGCGTTGCGTGCCGCCAGGCCGGCATCCAGCACGCCGCGCGCCAGCAGGTACTCGACCCAGAGCACCTCGCTGTCGCCGCTGAGCAAGGTGTTGTCGAGGTCGAACAGCGCCAGAACGCTCATCGCCCCGGCGCCCTCCAGCGCTGC
>SEGN01000244.1 GCA_004211245.1 Variovorax sp. | reverse complement strand
TATCGCACGCTCGGCACCGACGGGTTCGGGCGCAGCGATACGCGGGCGGCACTGCGGGAATTCTTCGGGGTGGATGCAGCGAGCATCGTGCGGGCGGCGAAGGGAGTGGGGGCTCCTGCGTGAGTCACGGCTGAGAAAGAGCGACGGATTGCAATCAGGCCGAAGCAGCCGTTCGGCAGCGGCGTTGAAACGCCGCCTCAAGCACGCACGCGGCGTGCGCACCCAAAAAAGCAGCACTTGACGTCGTTGCCGTGCTTTCCTGCGAGCTTGAGCTGCACATCCAGTGCATTGCTGGAAGCAGTCATCGAATGGCGGCTAGCAACATGACTGTGCCGAACAGCGTCCAGTCGTTGACGATGTGAGCGCCAGTGGACACCCAGATGTTCTTCGTCTTGATGTAGGCGAGACTGAGCACCAATCGTGCGCTGCCGATGACAACGAAGCACTGCACGAAATTCCAGCCGTAGGTGGGCAGGTGCATCGCGCCGAACAGGCCGGCAGATACCAGCCATGCACCGAGAATCGATTTCCGCCGGGACAGCCTGAACCTTGCAGACAGCAGGTACAGCGTTGCGAGAAACGGAAGGATGGTGACCACTTCCTCGCCGAGCAGCTGGGGCGCGGTGCGGGCGAAGAAGAGCACCCTGTCCACCGCCGACAGGTTGGCGAGTCCGGCCACGGCTGCATTCGAATTCATCGTGCCGACGGTGCCGAGCAGCAAGGCGACGCAGAGCGTGACGACGATGTTGAGCAACGCGATCAGGAACATCCACATCACATCGCGCCGGCCGACAGGGCGGAAGATGGCATGCCAGTGGGCCGGTGCCACGATCGCGAGGCCAACGAGCGGCACCGCGGGGAACAGGATGGCCGCCAGGTAGGGTGCCGCGCTCCCGGTCGGTGCGAGCATCTGCGTCGTAAGAAACGCGAAGCCCAGCACCACCATCGCCATCACGAACCACCATTGCAGTCCGCTGATCAGCGTCGGCTGTGCGTTGTAGAACGGGAAGTCGTCACCGGCGTACTCCAGCCAAGTGAAGCGATCGTGCGGCCTGAGTGGCGGTTCCAGCACGCCGATGTCGGTAGACCGCAGCGGCGGAGCCACCTAGCGCCCGCCTTCCTTGCCGGTGTACATCGCGTTCTGCACGCGTCCGCGCTTGTCCACCAAGCACGACCACGGCGCATCCGCACCGGGGACAACCACCGTCACGCCGGTGCCGGCCTCGGCCGTCCTGACGTCGGAGACTCTGAGTTTGCTGCGAGCGACGTCAGTGCGCTTGGCGACCGCTGCAAGGCACGCGCTTTCGGCTTTGGGGTCGGTGTCAAATGCAGGAGCGGGTGCAGGCGCCACTGCTGTGCTGCCCGCGGCAGCCGCTTGGCAAACACCATTTGCGCGCTTCGGGCCTGTGTAAGACATGGCAGGCGTGCCGTCCGGGTTGATGCTGATGCTCAGCGTGACGCCAGCGCCTCGCGCTTCATAGTAGTTCTCGTTGAAACGCTTGAGCTTGGTTTGCTTGCCATTGATGTACACGGGACCGCCTTGATCGGCGTGAACTTCCAGGTTGCCTGGGCACGTGTAGTTCATCATCGCAAGACCCGAACAGCTGGACTTTTATCCAGCCACTGCCGCTGTTCTCGGGCGTCGGATCATCCACCAAACGTATCTCCGCAAGCAGGCGGCTGTCTTCCCCGGTCGCAAGGACAAAACCTACCGGCGGCATCGTGGGACGCTGGCCCTGGTCCCATCCCAGGGTAAATCTGGCGTACCGCCCGACCCACCGATGCGTCGCGATGTTGTGCTCTGAATCCGCCTTCGGTCAGGAGCAATTCGTCAACTTGGATTTCTCTTGGACCTAAAGCATTGTCGACCGGTGCGCGGCGACCCCCGCCATCGCGCCATCGGCAACTGCCATTGCGAGGTTGCCAGCTCCACGCGCGGCATCGCCGCATGCGAAGACGTTCGACACGGACGTCTGCTGCATGGCATCCACCTGAATAAACGCTCCCATGGGCCCCTGAGTCACCTTGCAGCCCAGTTGTACTGCGATGGGGCTGGCGATGTGCGTACGCGGCTGCGTGAAAAGCCCGTTCATCGGCAGCGTTCGCCCGTCAGCCAAGATCACATCGGCCACCCCTTCGATACGAACGATGCGCGCCGCCTCGACTTGCGTGCCGCGACGCGCGAATGCGGCGAGTTCATCATCTGACGGCAGGTAGGTTTCATTGAGGAACAGGGTGGGCGTTCCCCAATCGCTCAGCATCACAGCGTGGTGGTGGGCCATCTCCGACGCTGCGATGATGCCGATGGGTCCAGCCTCCAGTTCATACCCGTGGCAGTAGGGGCAATGGAAGATGCTGCGCCCCCAGCGCTCTGCCAGACCCGACACGGGCGGCAACTCATCCCGCACGCCGGTGGCCAACACGAGCCGCGCCGCTTCCACGCGCTCTTCGCCGACCCGGAAGCCGAAGCGCCCATCCTCGCGCTGCGAAGCATCCTCCGCGAGGCCGTCAAGCCATCGCACGGTCGAATAGCGCAAAAGCTGCCGACGGGCCTCTGCCGCGATTCCACCGGGCGCCATACCATCACGCGACAGGAAGCCGTGGGACGCACCGCCGGCCTCGTCGACGAAGCGATTGCGTCGGAGACCGGCGTCGACGACGGTGACGTCCCGCCTCGCTCTGGCCAGTTGCAGGGCTGCCGACAGGCCGGCGTAGCTGCCGCCAATGACAGCGAATTCAGTGTTGACCATGGTGGTGCTCAAGTCGATGGATGGCAGACCCCTTCGACGGTCGATGTGCCCTCAAGCGGCTGTCGAAACTCTTCGACAGTTGGGCCAGAGTGATGCTTTCCAGACGCGACAGCAAAGAGGCTTCCGCTTCCTGTATCGCAGTCCGCAGCGAATCGTTGACCACCTGCGCAACCAGACATTCAGGCCGGTCCTCCCTGAACCCAAGCGCCACCAGCGCAGGAGCACCCAGTGCCATGTGCACGTCGTGCAGCGTGACGCTTTCCAGCGGTGCGGCCATCACCCAGCCACCGCCATGCCCTTTTTCGGATGCGATGAAGCCGGCCTCGCGCAAGCCGACCATCAGCCGGCGCAGCACGACGGGATTGGTGCTCATCGCAGCGGCGAGCACCTCTGAAGTGACCGGGCCGTCGGCCTGTGCCAGGTGCAAAAGGACATGCAGAACATCGGAGAGCCGGCTGCTTGATTTCATGCAACCATCATAGTTGCATGAAACCTACCTCGCAAGGGCTGCAGCGTCTGGCCACTGCCGGCAACATGGGTTTCGAATACCCCCAATCTCATTCGGGGCAACGTCTGGCCAGAATACGATGGACAGTCCTTGCGCAGGCAATCCAAGGATATGTGATGGCAGAAGACAGTTTCAGTGTGGAAGCAGAGCCGATCTGGGCAGTCCTGAAGGAGGTCCCTTCGATGCTGGCCTACTGGGACCGCGACCTGCTTTGTCGTTTTGCGAATCCGGCCTACGAGCGATGGTTCGGCAGGAAGGGCTCATCCCTTTTCGGGACATCGATCCGAGATCTCCTGGGCCCTGAGTTGTTCGCGCTCAACGAGCCGCACATCCGGGCGGCGTTGAGCGGTAAGGCTCAGCAGTTCGAACGGATCGTCCCCGGGCCTGGAGGCGTCTCGCGCCCCAGCTTGGCCTGTTACATACCGCATGTCGTTGGCGGAAAGGTACTCGGTTTCGTTGTTCAAGTGACCGAAGTCACCGCACTGTATGCAGCCCGGGAAGAATTGAAGGAGCAGGTCGCGGAATGCGGACGTGCCAAGGCGCTTCTGCAAAAGGCACGCGATGAACTCGAGATTGCTCAGCGCCTGGGCGAAATGGGCAGTTGGACCTGGGACATTGACCAGGACATCATCGATTGGTCACCGCAACTCTACGAAATCTTTGGGTGGGAGAGGGATCGCCCGCTCCCCACATTCGAAGAGCAGGCCACTCTGTATACCGCCACAAGCATGGCAATCCTGACGATGCATGTTCGGCGCGCGATTGACTTCGGACTGCCGTACACGCTTGAGCTCGAATACTTTCACCGAAGCGGGCGTCAAGGCTGGCTCGAGGCGCGGGGTGCTGCACAACGCGATGCCACCGGGCGAGTGACCGGATTGCACGGTACAGCGCAGGAGATAACTGCGAGGCGCGCAGCACGACAGTCGGCGGCTCAATCTGCTCATATCGATGAACTGGAGCGCGAACTCGCTGACGCATGCTCTCGCAATGGCGTTTCAGCAAGCCCGATGCAGCCAGGTGTTCAACTCGAAGACTCGACACGAGTTTCCCGTGCGGTGGAACGCCCACGCTCGGCACCTGAACGGCTGGAAGCTGTGCGTGCAAGTGGACTGCTTGACACGCCGGCGGAAGAGAGCTTCGACGGCTTGACATCGCTCGCCGCTCGAATGCTGAAAGTTCCAGCCTGTTTCATCTCGATCGTGGACGAAAAGCGTGATTTCTACAAAAGCCAAATCGGATTGCCAGCGGATATTGCAAGAGGATTGAAAGGTCGCACACTGTGCCACTACACCCTTGAGCGACAAGAGGCTCTCATCATTTCGGACACGCAGGCAAGCAAGCTTTGGCGCGCCGTCCCCACCGTCCGCGAACTGGGTGTCAGGGCCTATATCGGGGTGCCGCTCATTCTCAATGGGCAAAACATCGGCAGCTTCTGCGCTATCGACATGGTGCCCCGCCCATGGAATGACGGTGAGTTGGAGATGCTTCGCCAGCTGTCGATCTCGGCAACGCGTGAGATTGCCCTTCGTGCTGCGATGAAGGCCTCAGAGGCAATGGAAGCTGCTGCATGCGCGCAAGCGCTCGAGAAAGAGCGGTTGGTAGCCGTTGTGGCACACGACCTGCGCACCCCGCTTCAGATTCTCCAACTCGCTACCCATTTGATCCAAAGAGACAGCAGCAACGAACGCGCCAGGGTGACTGCGCGGATGCAATCCGCGCTGACCATGATGAAGACAATGATCGACGGGCTGATGCGAGAAAACGCGGATGCAACAACCGTACGCCTGCCAGTGAATGTGACTGATCTGGCGCAGGATTCTCTTGAGATGATGGCACCCATCGCACAGAGGGCCAGCATTTCTTTGTCGCTTGCCGAGTTCCCGGATGCGACTGTGCGCGTTGACTACGGCCAGATGCTTCGAGTCCTGGGCAATCTTGTTGGCAACGCCATAAAGTATTCGCCGGCGGGAAGCAGCGTTCATCTGAGCTGCAGACGCGGTGATGGCACGGTGCGCTTGTCGGTGTGCGACAACGGCGTCGGGATGGATGAGTCCGAGGTCGCGCTGGCCTTTGATCGCGGCTGGCAAGGCGTCGAGGCGCAGGCCCGCGGAGACGGAGCGGGACTTGGACTGGCGATCGTGAAGACTCTCGTTGCGCAGCAGAATGGGACGGTCAGCTTAGAGAGCACGCCCGGAGAAGGCACCGTCGTCACCGTGACACTGCCGTGTTGGTGATCGAGGGATTCAAACCACTTCCCGTCGCCCGAACATGATGATGGCCATGCCAAGGAAGCATACGGCGACGCCGATCCAATCACTGGCCGACGGCGTGACGTCGTCCACCGCCCAGAGCCAAAAAATCGCAACGCCGACGTAGACGCCCCCGTAAGCCGCATAGACACGCCCCGCTGCCGTTGGGTGGAGAGACAACATCCACGCGAACAGCGCCAAGCTCAGCGCTGCCGGGATGAGCAACCACGCCGGCTTGCCTTCCCTCAGCCAAAGGTACGGCAGATAGCACCCGACGATCTCGGCAACTGCTGTGGCAATGAACAGTCCCAGCGTTTTGATGGCTTCCATGCCTGCATTGTGCTCAACGACTGCCGGTCGGCTGGGAGAGGGTCGCGAAAGTCGGCCTTCTGTTGAGTGGACCACGCTCAGACTCCTCGTACTTCGGGAGATGAGCGTTGCCTTGGTGCGCCACATCGAGCGAGTGCCGCACTCTCCATCGTTGATCGCTCACCCCATCTTCGTCGGCAACCAGAGCGCGATCATCGGAAACGCGATCAGGATCACCAGGCGCACGATGTCCGTCACGATGAAGGGCAGCACGCCCTTGAAGATGGTGGTGAAGCTCACGTCCTTCACCACGCTCTTGATGACGAAGACGTTCATCCCCACGGGTGGATGGATCAACCCGAGCTCCACCGTCATGACGATGATCACGCCGAACCAGATCGGGTCGAAGCCGAGTGCGACGATCACCGGGAAGATGATCGGCACGGTCAGGATGATCATCGCCATGGCGTCCATCAGGCAGCCGAGCACCAGGTACATCAGCATGATGAGCGCCAGCACGCCGTAGCGGCCGATGCCCAGGCCGGTGAGGAA
>SEGN01000243.1 GCA_004211245.1 Variovorax sp. | reverse complement strand
GGCCAGGTGCGTGGCCTCACCGTGCTCGATCAGCAGACCGGCACCACGAGCGAACTGCGCGCCGACCATGTCGTGATGGCGCTCGGCCACAGCTCGCGCGACACCTTCGCGATGCTGCATGCCCGCGGCGTGCACATCGAAGCCAAGCCGTTCTCGATCGGCTTTCGCGTGGAGCACCCGCAAGGCCTGATCGACCGTGCGCGCTGGGGCCGCCACGCGGGGCATCCGCTGCTGGGCGCGGCCGACTACAAGCTGGTGCACCACGCGAGCAACGGGCGCTCGGTCTACAGTTTCTGCATGTGCCCGGGCGGCACCGTGGTCGCCGCCACCAGTGAGCCCGGCCGTGTGGTCACCAATGGCATGAGCCAGTACTCGCGCAACGAACGCAATGCCAACGCGGGCATCGTGGTGGGCATCGACCCGACGGACTACCCGGGCGACGCACTTGCGGGCATCGCACTGCAGCGCGAACTCGAGTCGCGATGCGCGAGGCGTTCCCGGCCTTCGGCCGCAAGATCAAGGGCTTCGACCTGCACGACGCGGTGCTGACCGGCGTCGAGACCCGCACATCGTCACCGATCAGGATCACGCGCGGCGAGGACTTCCAGAGCCTCAACGTGCGCGGCCTGTACCCGGCCGGCGAGGGCGCGAGCTACGCGGGCGGCATCCTGTCGGCCGGGGTGGACGGGATCAAGGTGGCCGAGGCCGTGGCGCGCGCGGTGCTGCAACAGGCCGAAGGCAGCCGGGTGCCCGCATGGCGCGCACAACAGCTTGAGACGCCACCTGACCATACCGGCCCGGAGCGCATTGCCAGCTGAGGGTCACATGGGCGCATGGCCGTTGCCGGCCAGTCGAGTCCGCCGCGTCACACGCGCGCCGTGCTCAGTCGCGCCCGAACCATCGCGCTGCCGCGGCCCCCGTGTCTTGCGGCGTCGTATTGAAGGCGATGGCAGCGGAAGGTGCAGCCCGGTGCACGGCGTTCACCAACTGCTCGAAGAGCAGCAAGCTCTTCGGCGGCATACGGATGCCGCCGCCGATCACGACGCAATCGAAGGCCTTGCCGGCGAGCTGTTTTGTCACCATCTCGGTCGCCGAGGCGTCGGGCGGCACCAGGCACAGCTCGGCGGCCCAACCGCGCTCGGCCATCTGCTGCATGCCGATCGCGATGCCGGCGTGGATCTTCGCGGCGTCGAAGCCAGGCGGCAGCGCCGGATCCGAAAAATCGACGGTCTCGGGCTGTTGGCCGATGAACAGCACGCGCTTGGGGTCGGTGGACGAGGTCATGACGATCTCCTGGTTCGTTGAAGAAATGAAGTGCTGAGGAACGGTCAGTCGATCACGCCTGCCAGCTGCGAGCCGTCTCGCGCGCAAAGTCGCGGTAGCTGCGCGGCGGGCGACCCAGCAAGGTCGTCAGTCGCTCGATGTCGGTGGGCGTGGCCACCGCGCCGTCGACCTGGTAGCGACGCATCATCGCCCGCAGGTCGTACGCCAGCCAAGCCGGTGCCTTGGTCTTGACGGCTTTCTCGAACGCGTCGAGATCGCCGCCCGCGTAGCGAACCTCGCGGCCCAGCGCGTCTGACCAGAGCTTCGCCAGCGAGTCGCCCGTGAGCGCGTCGGGGCCCGACAGCTCGTAGGTCGCGCGGGGCAGCGCGACGGGCGCGCGATCACGCCGCAGCAGCTCGATGACGGCAGCGTCCGCGATGTCGCGCACATCGACCATCGACACGCCCTTGTCGCCGATCGGCGAGACGTAGAGGCCGGCCTTGACCAGCGGGTCCTTGAACGTCGCGTCGTTCTGGAAGAAGTAGGACGGGCGCAGCACGGTCGCGGGCAGGTCCATCTGTTCGATCATCCGCTCGACGGCGTGCTTGGCGGTGAAGTGCGAGACGTCGGTGTACTCGGCACTGCGCGTCACCGACAGGTAGACGATGCCCTTCACGCCGGCTTCGCGGGCCAGCCCGAGCGTGTTGATGGCCTGGGTCAGTTCGTCGGGCGCGTTGCTCACGAGCAGGAACAGCGTGTTCACTTTCGGAACATCCATGGATCTTCATGCCCTCGCCGATTTCCACCTGGTCGCCACCCACGGAGGTTTCGGCCGCGCCAGCCGTGCGAGCGGCCAGCCGAAGGCAACGCTGTCGCGTCGCGTTCGAGATCTCGAGAAGAGCCTCGGCGTGCGGTTGATCGAGCGCGGTTCGCGCACGCTGCGCCTGACGGACGAAGGCGTCGCCTTGCACACGCGTACGGGCTCTCCCATGGGTGAGATCGCAGAGGCGCTGCAGGACGTCAAGGCCGGGCTGGGTCGACCGGGTGGCCGCCTGCGCGTCAGCGTGCCCCTGTTGTTCGCGCAGACGAGCCTGGGTGCGCTGGCCGCCGCGTTCCTGGCCGCATATCCGGAGGTGCTGCTGGAAGTCGCCACCGACGACCGCTTCGTCGATCTCGTTGCCGACGAAGTCGACGTCGTCATCCGCGTGAACCCGCGCCCGGACAGCGAACTCGTGGGCCGATGCTTTCTGCGCAACCGGCTGATGCTGGTGGCGCCGCCCAGCTTGCCGCAGCCCCCCGCCGACGCTCAACCGGATCGGCCTGACCGTTTCCCCGCGGTCATGCGCACGGGAGCGCCGCACGACGAGATGTGGCACGTCATCGACGAGGCGACCGGTCTGGAGCGCGTATTCCATCCGCAGGCCGTGTTGCGCCTTGCATCGCCACTGTCGGTACGCGACGCTGTCCTGGGCGGTGCGGGGGCCGCGATGATCCCGCGCACGATTGCGGTGAACGCACTGGCGTCAGGCCGGCTGGTGAGCTGGGGCCTGTCGAATGCGCCGGCAACCGAAGTCTGGGTGCTGCATGCATCGCATCGGCTGGTGAGCCCGAAGGTCAGCGCGTTCGTCACTTTCGTCTGCGACTATTTCAGTGAGGACGCGCATCGTGACCTGCTGAGTCACGGATGAGCATGAACTCTGCGCAATGTGAAGGCTGAGCGTCGGAGCTGCTGTTTGACGAACCCGGCGAGCGCCTGCGCGACGCCCAATGGTTCAACCCTGCGCGTTCTGCAGCGCCGCGATGCGTTCTTCGATCGGCGGGTGGGTTGCGAACAGCTTGCCCATCTTGCCTGTGATGCCCATCGCCTCGACCGCCTTCGGCAGTTCGCCCGCCGGCAGGCCGCCCAGGCGCGCCAGCGCGCTCATCATCGGCTGCTTGCGGCCCATGAGCTGCGCGGCGCCGGCGTCGGCACGAAACTCCCGCTGACGCGAGAACCAGGCGACCACGATCGCGGCAGCGAAGCCCAGCACGATGTCGAGCACGATCGTGCTCACGTAGTAGCCGATGCCCGGGCCCGAATTGTTGTCGCTGCCGCGGCGCAGGAACGAGTCGACCGCATAGCCGATCACGCGCGACAGGAACACGACGAAGGTGTTCATCACGCCCTGGATCAGCGTCATCGTGACCATGTCGCCATTGGCGATGTGGGCGACCTCGTGGCCGATCACGGCCTCGACCTCCTCGCGCGTCATGCCCTGCAGCAGCCCGGTCGACACCGCGACCAGCGACGAGTTCTTGAACGCGCCGGTGGCGAAGGCGTTGGGCTCGCCCTCGAAGATGCCCACCTCGGGCATGCCGATGCCGGCCTTGTCGGCGAACTTGCGCACGGTCGCGACGATCCACGCCTCGTCCGGCGTCTGGGGGTTGTCGATCATGTGCAGGCCGGCCGTCCACTTGGCCATCGGCTTGCTGATCAGGAGCGAGATGATCGCGCCGCCGAACCCCATCACCAGCGCAAAACCGAGCAGCGACGTCAGGTTGAGCCCGTTGGCGGTGAGGAAGCGGTTGACGCCGAGCAGGCTCGCGACAACGCCGAGCACCGCCACCACCATGACGTTGGTCAGGACGAACAGAAGAATGCGTTTCAAGTTGATCTCTCCGTGAGGAAGCTGGCGCACAGTTGGGGGCCGGAAAGCCCGCTTCAAGCCGTGCGCCGACGCGACACGCTGGCAATGTTGTTTGTGGTTCTACCCAGGCGCGCGGCGCGGACGAAAAACGTCCGGATCATCATAAAAGCAAAAGTCCTCGTTCCCGGCCCACCAGCCCGGTATGCCGAGAACGGGAAGGGTCACAAAGGGCTTGGTCGCCAGGTGCACCGGATCGAGCGCGGCAGCCATCGCGGCGTCGTCGCCGGCGATCGATTTCGACGCCCCCGGCGCGAGCAGCACATGGGCCGTGGCGGGCTTTCGGGGCGTGACGAGCTTTTCCAGCAACGCGTGGCCAAAGACCAGCAGGCGCGCCTCTCGCCACGACGGGCGTTCGGCGACGAACAGTCGCTGCCAGTCGCGCGCGAGCAATGCGTTCCACAACTCGGGAGGCGCGTCGAGCACCGCGCCGTTCTCGTCGAACAGCGTGAGCGCATCGCGCAGCGGGCCGCGCGTCGCGCCGATGCCGGCGCGCGCGATCTCGCCCGCCTGCAAGACGTTCAGCCGGCGCTTGGTCCGGGGAAAGTGCAGCCACGCCAGGCCGTTGAAGAAGTCGTGCAGGTTGTCGCGCGTCGGGACGGTGTTGGTGCGGTGGATGAAGGCTTCGTAGGCTTCGCCGGGCGGGAGCCGATGTTGCGAGACGAATCGCGGAAGACCCGGTTCGCGCACGGCCGACAAGACCGCCTGCCCGCCTGTCGCGCGATAAGGAGCAAGCCAGGGACGCCCCCAATCGATCGCACCAGCCGGGCTCAAGCCGCCGCGGCGCCCGTCCACCGAATCCGATCCGGATGCTGCAGCACCGCGAATTCGTCGGTGAGCTTGTCGAACAGCTTCAGCGAACTGCCGTGCTTGCCGAGCAGGCCGGCGGCGCGCAGGGCCTGGGCTGCGTCGTTGAGTGCGACCTCGCGGCCGGTGCGCAGCGCGGGCACGGCCTGCAAGATGAACTCGGCTGCTTCGGAGGCCGGGGCCGGTTGCGGTGCGGCGGCGGTCTTTCGCGCCGACGACCGGGTCGCCGTTTTCTTCGCGGCCGGCGCGGTCTTGGCGGCGGCGGTCTTCGCAGTCGGTTTCGCGCGGGCCTTGCGTGCGGGTGCGGGTGACGGCGAAGGGGCTGCAGCCTGCCGGCCGGCTTTGTGCTCGAGGTCGGTGAACGCGTCGTACACCCCCACTGTCTCGTCTCCGGTCTTGCCTTGCTGGCCGATGCCACAGACGCGGCAACCCTTCTCGCGCAGACGGATCACGAGCGGCGCGAAGTCGGAGTCGGAAGACACGAGGTAGACGACCTGCGGGCGTTCGGCGATGACCAGGTCCAGCGCATCGACGGCGAGCGCGATGTCGGTGCTGTTCTTGCCGGCAGCGAGGTTGACCATCGGCCGCACCGACAGGCGCTTGAACAGCGCCTGGTGCTTGAGCGCCGCCTCGGCCGTGCAGTAAGCGCGCCGCACATGCAGCGCGCCATGCTCGGTCAGCACCTTGTGCACGGCCTGCTCGATCACGTCGGCCGAGACGTTGTCGGCGTCGATCAGGAGCATCACCTTCGGCGTCGTTGCGTTCATTGGAGCTTCCAGTTGAGCGTTTCACCGCCGCGCAGCGGCTTGAGCACGGCATCGCCGTAAGGCACGGTCTCGGGCACCGTCCAGGCCTCGCGCCTGAGCGTGACAGTGTCGGCATGCCGCGGCAGGCCGTAGAAGTCGGGGCCGTGGAAGCTCGCGAAGCCTTCGAGCTTGTCGAGCGCACCTGCGTTGTCGAACGCCTCGGCATACAACTCGATCGCGGTCAGCGCGGTGTAGCAGCCCGCGCAGCCCAGCGCGTGCTCCTTCAGGTGCGCCGCATGGGGCGCGCTGTCGGTGCCGAGGAAGAAGCGGTCGCTGCCACTGGTGGCGGCTTCGACCAGCGCAACACGGTGCGTCTCGCGCTTGAGCACCGGCAGGCAGTAGTAGTGCGGGCGGATGCCGCCGGTGAAGATGGCATTGCGGTTGTAGAGCAGGTGGTGCGCCGTGATGGTGGCAGCCGTGTGCGGACCGCCGGCGTCGCGCACGTACTGCGCGCCCTCCTTCGTCGTCAGGTGCTCGAACACCACCTTCAGCTCGGGGAAATCGCTTCGCAACGGGATCATCACGCGGTCGATGAAGACGGCCTCCCGGTCGAACAGGTCGATGGTGGGATCGGTCACCTCGCCGTGGATCAGCAGCAGCAGGCCGTGCTTCTGCATGGCTTCCAGCGTCTTGTACGTCTTGCGGATGTCGGTCACGCCGGCATCGCTGTTGGTGGTGGCACCCGCCGGATAGAGCTTGAGCGCCTTCACGCCGGCTTCGGCGGCCAGTGCGATTTCCGCCGGCGGCAGGCGGTCGGTGAGGTAGAGCGACATCACCGGCTCGAAATCGACGCCGGCCGGCACGGCGGCGCGGATGCGGTCGCGGTAGTCGAGCGCCTGTCGTGCCGTGGTCACCGGGGGCCGCAGGTTCGGCATGATCAGCGCGCGACCGAACTGGCGCGCCGAATGCGGCACCACGGCCTCGAGGGCCGCGCCGTCGCGCACGTGCAGATGCCAGTCGTCGGGCCGGGTGATCGTGAGGGTATCGGTCATGGCGCGGGATTGTCGCATCGGGGTCAGACCGCGCCGGCGGTCAAGGTAAGCCCTATGGGCCGGGAAAGTCACAGCCGTTACGATTCTGCGCCGCCCGCCCTACCGGCGGGCGCGGCGCCCCACAAACACTTTTCGCTCCCGATGTCCTCCCCTCCCGAGTCCGGCCCCGTGCTGGACGCCGCCAGTCCCCTTCCGCCCGAAATCGAAGCCGCCGACGAAAAGGCCCGCGTGCCGCTCGCCATCGAGGACTGGGCGACGGT
>SEGN01000242.1 GCA_004211245.1 Variovorax sp. | reverse complement strand
ACGGCGCGTTCGATGATCTCGCTCGTGTCGACCTCCGCCGTGATCTCGCCACGTGCGACTGCGCGATCGAACATCTCCCGCTGCTGTTCGACGCGAAGCTTCCAGAACGTGTCCAACGTCTGCTTCAGCTCGGGCGCATCGCTGGTGCCGAACGCCATGGCGATGACAGCTCTCATGCTCGGATCCGAGAACGAATTCAACACCTCAGCAAGAGCCTCGGCGAGATCCTTTCGCAGCGAACCGCAGTCCGGAAACGGAATGCTCGCCTGCGAGTTGCGACTTCCGGCAAAAGCAATCAACGCCGCCTTGTTCGGCCAGCGACGGTAGAGGGATGAATTGCTGACGCCGGCGCGCGCGGCAACCTGGGGAATCGAAAACCCTTCGATCCCGCTTTCATTCAACTCATCGAGCACCGCTCGGGACACGGCGTCGAGCACCCGGGCACTGCGCCCTCCGGTGCGCCTGCGCGGCTCATCCGCCTCGCCCGTGCCGGCTAAAGGGTTTACCCCATTTAATGCAGAACTATTCGCGTTAATACTCGCCATCCTTAAAGCAGAACTATCTGCATTAAACACCAGGAGCGACCCATGATCGAGTGTCCCCCAATTTTCGCTTTCGACCTGTCCCGGCGTGCCTGTCTGCGAACTATCGGCGCGGCAACAGTCACCGCGTTGGCAGCATCTGTATCGCGTGCCCAAGAGTCTCGAGTCGTCCGGATCGTCCTGCCGTTGCCGGTAGGGAATTCTGTCGACGCGGCTGTGCGCATGCTGGCCGATGCCCTGCGCACGACCAGCGGCCGAAATTATGTGGTGGACAACAAGCCTGGGGCTGGCGGCCTCATCGGCGCCGGTGAGGTTGCGAAGGCCAAACCCGACGGAACCACGCTTCTCATCACGACGAGTGGACACCTCCTCAACGCCGTTCTTCACAACAAGTTGCCGTACGACGTGATCGGCGATTTCACCCCGATCTCCCAGCTGGCCGTCGCACCGGCTTACGTCCTGCTGGTGCGCACCGAATCCCGATTCAAGACGCTGGCCGACGTGATGCAGGAAGTCAAGGCGCGACCCGGAACAATCAGCTACGGATCCTACGGAACCGGCAATCCGACGCACGTTGTGGGCGCCATGTTTGCGCGTGCTGCGAACGCGGAGCTGGTTCACGTCCCCTATCGAGGCACGCCCATTCAGGATTTTCTCGGCGGCCAGTTCGACCTGCTGTGGCAGGGTGCTCTCACGAGCATGCAGATGGTTCAGGATCGGCAGGTGCGCGTGCTGGCGGTCACCAGCCCTCGCCGGCTTGCCGAGTTGCCCGATGTTCCGACACTGACCGAGCTCGGCTATCCGGGCGTGGATTTGCCGGCGTGGATGGGCCTCTGGGGTCCGCCGAAGATGACCCCGGAACTGGTTCAGTCGGTCTACTCGGAGTTCTCCAGGGCTGCCCGTCGCGCCGACTACCAGGCCTACCTCACAAAAAATGTCGGGGTGCCGACCAGCATGTCCCCACAGCAATTTTCAGCCTTCAATGTCGAAGAGCTTGCCCGCTACAAGCGCGACATCGCGCCGCTCAATATCCGTATCGACTGACGAGGGGAGAAGACCATGAACGATGTTTCATCCAACAAGACGAGTGTTTTCGTGGTGGGCGGCGGCCCTGTGGGCCTTGCCATGGCCCTGTTGCTCGACCGGTTCGAGATCCCGTTCGTCGTCGTGGAGAAGAGTCCGACGACAACTGACCATCCGAAGTCGCGCGGATGCTGGCCGCGCACGATGGAGCTCTTTCGCCTGTGGGGCGTCGAAGACCAGATCCGCAACCGCGGCATGACCGATGGAACCGACGTCTTCGCCTTCGTCGAGAGCATGACCGGAAGGGAATTCGGCCGGACGACTTCGGAGCCTGACGCGTCCCGGTTGACGCCAGCCCCGAAGTCCGTCGTTGCGCAGGACGCCGTGGAGGAAGAACTGCTGAAGGTCGTCGAGCGTTCGCGGCATGGAAAAGTTCTCTTCTCTACTGAGTGCACCGACTTCGACATCGGTGCTGACCAGGTCATCGCCACGACGCGCAATCCGGTGACCGGCGAGATACGGCAATGGGTGGCCGATTACATGGTCGCTGCCGACGGAGCCGGCAGTACGGTTCGTCGCAAGGCGGGCATCGAGTTCGATGGGCCATCAACTCTGGCATTGATGGCGAACGACTACTGGCGCGCGGATCTCTCGCACCTGCGCATCGCGCGGGAGACGTCCGCGCTGCGGGTTCTGCCCAAGGACAAGAGCGTTCCGACAGCAGCGATCCTGAACACCAACGGCAAGGATCGCTGGCTGACCATCACGCAGATCGGCACAACCGAAGATGAGCGCGACCACCCCTGGACCGACGAGGAGGTGATCGACATCGCGCGTGCTCACATCGGGATTCCGAACCTCGACGTTCAGATCATCAACCGGTCGACCTGGCGCGTGAGCAGGCAGGTAGCGCGCGAGTTTCGTCGCGGTCGCCTGCTCCTCGTCGGCGACGCTGCACACCGCTTCCCGCCGACAGGCGGCTTCGGCCTCAACTCCGGCGTCCAGGACGCACACAACCTTGCGTGGAAGCTGGCCGCGGTGCTGCACGGAAGAGCTTCCGATTCCTTGCTTGACACCTACCACACCGAACGACGGCCGGTCGCGGAATCGAACGCCGCCTTCAGCTTCAACAACCGCAAGCGCTTCGATCATGTGGACGCGGCGATCGAGTCGGGTAACGAGGAGCGCATCGCGTTCTGGATCGACGACACCGACAATCACCTGCACAGCATCGGCCAGTCGCTCGGTTTTTCTTACGAAAGTGCCGCGATCGTGCCGGATGGAACCGTTGGCAAGGCGCTGCATCCGCGCTTCTACGAGCCGACGGATCGTCCCGGATCGCGATTTCCGCACATGTGGCTCGACTCCGCGCGGCAGAAGTCGACGCTGGACTGGTTCGATCGAGATTTCGTGCTCGTGGCGGGGCCGCTCGGCCAGGCTTGGGAGGCCGCGGCGAGTGCGGCAGCTGAAAGCCTCGGCATCCCGGTGCACTTCAAGCGCTTGCCTCGCGCCAATCCGGCTGAAGGAATTTACATGGGAATGAATGGCGCGGCGCTCGTTCGTCCTGACGGGCACGTCTGCTACAGGGCGGCCTGGCAGCCGGACGATCCTTGCGCGGAGATCATGGCAGCCCTTCGGCAGGTGTTGGGCCGTGGCTGACGCTGCACAAACGGGCGCGGCGGTCGTGCTCGGGATCCACCACTTCACGCTCCGGTGCAGCAGCGCCGAGCTGGAGGGCTTGCGTGCGTTCTACTGCGACGTGTTGGGCATGAGGGACGGACCCAGACCGGCGTTCGATTTTCCGGGTCATTGGCTTTACGTCGGCGATGTGGCACTGCTGCACCTCGCGGCGATCCTGCCCGAACCTCCGAGCCGCAGTGACGGGAGGCTCATGAGCGGCTTTGATCATGTATCGCTCGCGGGTGCGCGACTCGATGCGACGCGAAAGCTGCTCGCCGACCGTGGCATTGCCTTCGAAGAACTTCCGGTTCCAGGCTGGCCCCTGTGGCAAATCTTCCTTCGTGATCCCGTGGGTTCGAAAATCGAACTCACATTCGACTTCGCCAAGACATGAGCGCGATTCGCTTTGCCCCTGGCGAGACCGTCCGTACCGCGTATCGGCAGATAGGAAGCGGGCCGCTTCTCCTGCTGATCCACGGGGCCGAGGCGGATCACACAATGTTCCTCGACTTGATGGCTGCGCTCGCCGCGGACTTCTCCGTTGTTGCGTACGACCAGCGCGACTCCGGGGCGACGGAGAACAGTGGCGAGCCATACGGCCTCGAAAGTCTTGCGGACGACGCGGCTGTGCTAATCGAGTTCCTGCTGCAATCCTCCGTCGAAAGCAGCCTGCATGTTTACGGCACGTCCTTTGGCGGTCAGATCGCGCAGATCCTGGCGGCGAGGCATCCGCGCCTGGTGAATCGACTTGTTCTGGGGAGTACTTGGTCTGTCGGGCGCAAGCTGGGCGACTTCAATCCGGCCGCGCTGGAACGGCTCGCGAGCCTGCGTGGGCAGCTTCCAGAGAGTGCTGCGCAGATCGCGGGTTTTTTCTTTTCGGAGACGTTCCTTGAAACTCATCCGGAAACAGTGAAGATGTTTCGCGGCTCGCAGCGCACCAGTGACCAAGCCAGGCTGCGTGCACTCCTGATGCAGTCCGCACCGCCTGCGCTCAACTTTTCCGACATCACCGCGCCGACGCTACTTCTGGCCGGAAGTGCCGACCGCCTAATTCCAGCGACGGAAACCTTCGCACTCTCCCGGTGCATCGCCGACACTCATCAGCAGGAACTCTCCGGCCTGCCACACGTCGGAGCGATCGAAGATCCGAAGCGAGTTGCTCATACGATCAGGAATTTCCTCCTCACCGCATGAGATCGTCCTGGCCAAGGTCTTCGCATGTGCCCGTGGACCTAGGATGCCTGCAATGAATCCGAGCGCCGCCGATGATGTAGATACGACAGCTGCAGCTCTCGCAGCTGATGACGCTGCAAAGTGGGCTGCCGCGACAAGGAAGTGCTGCAACTGAAGAAGCTGGATCAGGACTTTCTTTGAGGCGCGAGGCAACGTGCATCAAAAGTTTGACGACCACGCTTGGCCCCAGCAAACGGCTGCCTTGACCCCTCATCTGTCCATCGACGACGGCAACTCGAGTGACGGGTAACGCTGCACAGCGGTCAGCGCCTTAACCCGTCCAATTCCCTGCTCCGCCGCCTAGCCTCAACGTCCCGCAGCCTTCTGCCGCTT
>SEGN01000241.1 GCA_004211245.1 Variovorax sp. | reverse complement strand
GTGGCTGCGGGTACGCGCATCCAGGCGAACGCCACCGAGTCCGGCAACGGCGGCGATGTGCGGCTGATGGGCGAACGCACGCTGCGCGCCTTCGGCAGCGTGGCGGCACGCGGCGGGCCGGAAGGCGGCGACGGCGGATTCATCGAGACCTCGGGCGGCTACGCATTGCCGGCCTCGGACATCAACCAGGCCGGGCTCGGCGGCGGCTTCGACGTGAGTGGTATCGCCATCGATGCCGGCGCACCGCGCGGCAAGGCCGGCACCTGGCTGATCGACCCCTACGACATCGACATCGTGTCGGGCGTCGGGCCGGGCACGGTGCCGCTGAACCCGTTCGAGCCCGTGGGCAATTCGACCATCCAGGACGGCGACATCAACGCCGCGCTGCTGACGTCCAATGTCACGATCACCACCGGCGTGGGCGGCCCGCCGCTGGCCGGCGACATCGTGTTCGACGATGCGCAGATCGTCTACACCGGCGCGGCCGACCGCACCTTCCGGCTCGATGCCAACCGCAGCATCCGCGCCAACGCCGGCACCAACATCGCCGCCTACGATCCGGCGGTGGGCACGCCCAGTGGCCGGCTGAACGTGGTGTTCAACGCCGACGCGAACAACAACGCCGCCACCACCGGTGGCGGCCAGGTGAGCTACAGCGGCAACATCTACACCAACGGCGGCAACGTCGTCATGAACGGCGCGTGGGCCAACGCGTTCAACAACGGGGCCAGCATCGGGCTGGATGGCGAGGTGATCGACACCCGCGCCGGCAATCAGCTGGGCGCGGGGCCCGGCGGCTATTCGGGGGGCAGCGACGCGCTGGCGGGCGGCTCGGTGCAACTGACGGGGCGCAGCAACTTTCCGCCGCCACCGGTCGGCAGCGTGCCCAGCGACCAGACCGGCGCGGTCTACATCGGCGGCACCACCATCCGGACTTCCACCGGCAACGTCGACATCTTCGGCAGCAACACCTTCGGCAACGGCGTGGTCATCGATGCGGTGGCGGGGCAGGGCGGCGTCTACACGACCAGCGGCAACGTCTCGATCACCGGCATCGGCAGCTACGTGTCGAGCAGCGCCTACGGCACCGGCCACGGCGTGCTGCTCGGCAACACCAACTTCACGCCGACGGCCGGCCCGACGCTGGCCAGCGTGAACGGCAACATCGCCGTGCGCGGCGAGCGGCTGGCGGGCGGCACGGTGTCGGGCGACGGCGTGCGGCTGGGGCTGCGATCCCTCGTCACGACCACGGGCAGCGGCAACATCGAGGTCACCGGCGAATCGCAGGGCAACGGCGCCGGGGTGAACCTCGTGGCTGAACTCACCGGCACCTTCGGCACCGTCGCGGCGGGCAGCATCGCGGGCAACAACAACGTGGTGCTGCGCGCGGCCAACGACAACAGCACCGACGCGCTGGTGGTCGGCACCGGCAGCAAGGTGGGCGCGGCCGGCGTGCTCAACCTGCGCCCGGGCGGGCTCGACGTGCAGGGTGGCGCTGCCAACTACACCGCCACGGCCGTGGACCGCACGGCCAACGCCATCACGCTAGGCGGTGCGGGGGGCAACGGCTTCTCGGTCTCGACCGATGAACTGGCGCGCCTGACAACGCCGACGCTGGTGGCCGGCAGCAACGCGCATGCGGCCGACATCACGGTGGCGGGCGCCATCGCCACGACCGGTGCGTTGACCCTGCAGAACGGTGGCGGCGGCATCCAGCTCAACGCACCGGTCACGGCGCAACGGCTCGGGCTGATCAGCCGCGGGGACATCACGCAGGCCGCCGGTGCACCGATCACGGCCGGCACGCTGCTGGCACGCTCGACCGGCGGCAGCGTGCTCCTCGAGAACCCTGCCAACAACGTCAGCGCCAGCACGCTGGGCGGCAGCGCGGCCGGGGCCTTCCGTTACGTGGACGCCGACACGGTGCAATTGGGTTCGGTGTCGGTCATCGGTTTCGACGCGGCGGGCAACCAGCCGTCGGTCGAGTCGGCCACCTCCATGGCGGCCGACACCGTGTTCGTGCGCACGCTGGCCGGCGACCTGTTGCTCGGGACCGACGTGAGCAGCAGCAGCGGCACCGACCTGGTGGCCGCGTCGCGGTTCCAGAACCTCGACAGCTACCGCATCACAGGCGCGCCCTGGCGTGTGTGGGCCGACACCTGGATCGGCGAGACGCGCGGTGGCCTGGCCGGATCCTTCCCGCTGCCGAACTTCTACAACTGCGCTTTCGGTGGCTTCTGCGGCGTCACCGTCACCCCCGGAAGCAACCACTTCGTGTACCGCCAGCAACCTGATGCCACGGTGGTCATCGGCAGCGCGACGCGGCCGTTCGGCTTTCCGAATCCGCTGTTCGGCTACAGCCTCTCGGGTCTGATCCTGGGCGATGCCGGTGCCGGCTTCAGCGGCGCACTGAGCAGCCCGGCAGGTCCCGGCAGTCTTCCGGGCGTCTATCCGATCAATGGCACCTTCACTTCAGCCGAGGGCTATCGCGTCACCGTGGTGCCGGGCGACCTGAGGGTGACGGCGGCCATCAACCTGCCGAGACCGGATGTCCTGCGCGAACTGCCCACCACCTACCTCTACGACCGGAACATCGGCCAGGCACCGATCTGCCTCGCGACCGGGCCGCTCGATGGCGACCGGGCGGCGCAGGGCGCGGACGTGCTGGCGCGCGAGTGGTCGCGGGTGCGGTCGCGGCCCAATCTGCTGAACTGCGTGGACACCGAGCGAAAGAACGGTTGTGACGACTTCTAGGCTTCGCGGTCGCCCGTGTCCAGATGGCGCTCCATGCGCTTGAGCTCCAGCACGCGATGGGCGGAAGCCAACGCCGCCCGACGGTGTGCGCGCCATGCGGTCCAGGGCGTGCCCAATCCTTGCAGCAGGCCGTCTGCATCGGCCGGCCGGCAATGCAGCGCACCGGCCGCCTCGCGTGTGCCGAAGGCCAGGATCGCCTCGCAGCCTTCGGCCGTCAGCACCGGCTTTCCGAGGCAGAGTGCGTCCGCCACGATGCCCGACATCTGTCGGCGGTACACCGCCGGGTCGTAGAAGGCCAACACCACGTCGACGTCCCGCATTGCCTTCAGATAAGGGATGTTGCCCGCTCCCAGGGTGCGCGCTGACACCGCCGTCCCGCAACCGTCGAGCCGGGCGGCCAGCGCGTGGTGGCCCTCGGGCAGGATGAACGAAAGACGCATGCCCGCAGGCAGTCCGTTCTGCACGCAGTGCATCAGCAGCTCGAAGCCCTTGCGCGTCGACGGGTCACCGAAGTAGCCGAAGACGACCGGCCGATCGGCGGGCCGATCGTCGAGCGCCTGCTGCCGTGCCAGTTGGTCGAGGAGCCAGTCGCGCGTGCCGGCCGCGATCGGAGGCAGCAGCGTGGCTGTCGGCACCGTGGCCGCGCCGGCGCCGTAGTGCCCGGTCTCGCTGTACAGCCAGACGCCCGGCTGCGCGCGCAGTGCGTCGATGGCGCCGTGTGTCAGTTGTTCGAGCCAGGCGGCCGCCTGTGCGTCGCAGGCCCAGAAGGTCGGCGGCATCAGCAAGCCGACGCGCAGCCGCAGGGCCGGGAGTTGCTGCACGCACATGCTCAATGCCGCCAGGTGGATCGGGTACGCCGTCGGCATCAGCACCAGGTCGTAGCCCGCCAGATCCAGCTGGCGGAGATCCTCCATGCACAAGGCCGTGAGCCGTCGCAGCAAGGCTTCGTGCGAGTCGCTGTCGTTGAGGAACCGTGAATAGCCATGCAAACGGAACACGGGCCGCCATGTGCACGCGATGCCGCCGAAGTTCGCCGGGTCGAGCGAAATGGCGCTCGCGCAGGTGAGTTCGATGGTGCCGGACGCCAGCGCATGCGCTGCGACTTCTTCGAGGGTCGCTGCGTTATGGCCGGAGCGCGTCGACAGGCCCGGGTCCAGCAGCAGCAGCTTCATCGGGGCGAGGGTTGCCCGACGCGGGCCGCCAGCGCACGGGGCAGATCGCCGGCATAGGTATGCAGCCCCTGGTGGGCGAGCCGGGAGCGGGTGTCGGCGAACACTTGGCCACGCAATGCCTGCCAGCGGCGGCAGAAGGCGAAATCCTCACTGAGGTAGCGGCCGTTGCCGGGCTCGGCCATGACATCGAAGAAGCGATAGTGCGGCAGGCCGGACGCCGCGCCAACCTCGTTGTCAGGGGTGTAGCGCAGCTCGGGCATGGCCTGGGCCAGACCCTCGAGCACGCGGCGTGCGATCAACATGAAGCCGGTCGGCGCGTCCAGCACTTCGACGAAGCCGTCGGCATCGGCCGTGCGGGTTCCATCCAGCGCGTTGAGGGGGAAGACGGCGTGGTGCGCATCGAAGTCGGCACGGGTGGCGCCGGCCGCCAGCGGCGCGCGCAGACCTTCTGCGGGCCAGCCATCCACCTTCTGGGGGTAGATGCCCGCCACGACATCCCGGCCCGCCAGCAACAACCGCAGTGCCGCTTCCGGCTCGAATCCGATGTCCGCATCGATCCAGAACAGGTGCGTCCAACGCGTGTCGGCCAGGAACTCGGCGGCCAGCCGATTGCGCGCCCGGGGAATCAGGCTGTCGCCGTCGAGAAAGCGCGTCTGCATCGACATGCCATGCGTCCACGCCAGGTTCACAAGTCCGAGCAGGCTGCGCACATAGAGCGAGGTCAGGGCGCCGCTGTGGCTCGGCGTCGCGATGAAGGGCCGGATGTTCCGAAGTGCGGTCGGGTCGAGCATCAGCGCATTGTCGATCGCCGCGTCGCCAGCAGTGCGCGCAACTTGGCCGGGGCCACCGGCTTGGTCAGCAATGTCACGCCATCCTGCCGCAGGCGTTGCAACGTCTCGGGGCCGGTGGCACCCGACACCAGCAC
>SEGN01000240.1 GCA_004211245.1 Variovorax sp. | reverse complement strand
TTTCTGGTCGGCCGCTGGTTGTCGCGCGGCCGGCGCGAACGGAAGGCGGCGAAGGAGCGCGCCGCCGCGCAGGCGGCGCAAAGCCGCCAGGTGCGGCGGGCGCGCGAGCGGCGCGACCAGCGTTGAGAAAACACACAAACAGTCACGCCATGCTCACCATCCACCACCTCGGCAAGTCGCAATCGGAACGCATCCTCTGGCTCTGCGAAGAGCTTGGTATTCCCTATGAGCTGAAGCGCTACACGCGCGACCCGGTGACGATGCTCTCGCCCCCCGAACTCAAGGCCCTGCACCCGCTCGGCGCCGCACCGGTGATCACCGACGGCGACGACCTGCTGCTGGCCGAGTCGGGTGCCATCGTCGACTACATCCTCGCGAAGCACGGCAAGGGCCGTCTGGTGGTCGGCCCCGACCATCCGGACTTTGCGCAGTACCTCTACTGGCTGCACTTCGCGAACGGCAACTTCCAGCCGAACATGGGCCGCAACATGCTGATGAGCCGGCTCGACCTGCCGGCCGACAACGCAACGCTGGTCGGCACGCGCGGGCGTCTGGCGCGGGCGCTCGACATGCTCGAAACCCGGCTGGGCGAAGTGCCGTACCTGGCCGGTGCCGAACTCACCGTGGCGGACATCATGCTGGTGTTCTCGCTCACCACCATGCGCTACTTCTATCCGCTCGATCTGGCGCCATACCCGAACATCCTCGCTTACCTGCGCCGCATCGGCGAGCGCAAGGCGTATCAGCTGGCGATGCAGAAGGGCGATCCGGGGATGCCGCTCTTGTTGACCTGAGGGACGGCGCGCGAAATCCGGCGCCACAAAACATCACTCCATTCGTTCCCGGATCCAGTTTGCAAGCATTCGCACATCCTCGCGCAAGCGCTCGTGTGGCGCGATCCACAGGTTGAGGGTGTAAGGGCTCCGGATGAAGCCGAACGGCGCCACGAGCTGGCCCGACTCGATCTCCTTCTCCACCAGGTAGCGGGGAACGAGCGCAACGCCAAGCTGCGACACGGCCGCCTCGATGACGAGATAGAAATGCTCGTAGCGCTCGTGAGGCGTGAGTCCGATGTCTTCGCAATTCATCAAGGCCGCCCACTCCGCCCATGCGTGAGGACGCGTCCCTGTTTCCAGGATGCGGGCGCGCGTCAGGGAGGCGATGGATGAGATGCCGATGCGCGCCAGGTAGTCAGGATGGCCAACCAGGCCAATCTGCTCTTGCAAAAGGCGCTCGATGACCACTTCCTGAGGCGGGCTCGTCATGTTGGTGCGAATCGCGAGGCTGATCTGATCCTCGACAAAGTTGACTTCGCCGTGGCTCATGTTGAGCCGGATCTCGACGCTCGGGTGCGCACGTTTGAAGTCGCTCAGCCGCGGGATCAGCCACTTCATCATGATGGTGGCGGAGCACGACAGCGTGAGCGGACCGGGCGCCAGCTTGGCGACCGCTTCGTGCATGAGGCGGAATGCCTCTGTCAACTGACCGGCGAGCGCCGCCCCCTCCGGCGTCGGTGCGACGGAGCGAGGCAGTCGCACGAACAGCGGCACGCCGAATTGCTCTTCGAGCAGGTGCACGTGTCGGCTGATTGCGCCGTGGGTCACGAACAGTTCTCGTGCCGCAGCGCTCATGGAGCCCAGCCGTGCTGTCACCTCGAAGGCTCGAAGCGAGCTCAGAGGCAGCCGCTGACGCGCATCGGCAGCGACGGCGGGAGGCACTTTTGATGTCATAAAAACTCACATCACGATGCAAACAAATGGGCTATTGCCGAAGGCCTTCTTTTCCTAAACTGGCAGCAATCTCCCGCTACAGCCGGCAACGGCGCGGGAAATTACGGGTTAACCCTAGTTTTTCCTCCATTCGTCGAGGTGAGGGGGCCTGTCAGGTGTGAGTCTAATTCCAGAGGCCCCCGGCCTCGCCGACCAGGAGACAAAAATGCATTTCAACCGTCGACACATCAGCGCCATCCTTGCGAGCGCATGCCTTGCCATGGCCATGCCCGCCAGCGCCGACATCCTGTCTGACATCACCGCCCGAAAAAAACTTCGCGTGGCCACCGACATGGGCATTCCCCCCTTCGGCATGCTCGACGGCGCGATGAAGCCGACCGGTTCGGACGTCGAAGTGGCGCGTGCACTGGCGGCAGATTGGGGCGTGGAGCTGGAGTTCATCAATACCACCGGGCCCACGCGGATCCCCAATCTCACGACCGACAAAGCGGACGTGGTCATTTCCTCGCTGTCCGTCACCGAGGAGCGCGCCAAGGTGGTCGACTTCACCAAGCCGTACTCCTTCATTCGCACCACGGTGATCGCACCCGTCGATGACAAGAGCGTGAAAGACTGGCCCGACCTGAAAGGCAAGTCGATTGCGGTGGTGCGCAGCACGATGCAGGACATCGAGTTGACCGCCAAGGCCCAGTCCCTCGGCTTCAATGTGGTTCGGTTCGACGACGACGCGACGACGATCACCGCCGCCTTGTCGGGCCAGGCCAACTACGCCGGGCTGGCCGATTCCCAGATGAGGGCGATCAACCAGCGTGCGGGCTCCAAGCCCTTCGAGGCCAAGCTGGTGATCAAGCAGTTCCCGATCGCGATGGGTGTCAAGAAGGGCGAGCCGGCCCTGCTTGCCAAGCTGAACGAGTGGATCGCGGTGAATGCCAAGAGCGGCAAGCTCAATGCGATCTACCGCAAGCACCAGGGTGTGGACGTTCCAGCCGAGTTCCTGTCGCAATAACGACTTGCAAGGGATGCCAGGGCCGCGGTCCTGCGCTCATCCTGAAAAGATCTTCATCTTGGCGCCCGCGCGAGCTCGCGGGTGCGCCATGCGCTTTGTCGCATGGCATGCCATTTCGCCTCACCCTCCGGACACCCCATGCAGCAGCACCGTATTGAAGCGGACTACCTCCTCGAAACGCCTGACGATCCAGAGCGCACGGCAGCGACCATTGCCGGGGAGCAGTCCAGCGGGACGTTCGTTCGTGTGCCCGGGGAAACGCCCGAGCTGACCGAGCGTGCAGCGGCGCGTGTCGTGAAGCTCGAAGTGCTGGAGCGTTTCACCGGTGAGCGTTCTCTGCCCTCGTCGCGTCCCTCACCCGAGCGCGAGCAGCTGGTGCGGGCCAAACTCACACTCTCCTGGCCACTGGCCACCATGGGCCCGTCGCTGCCGAATCTCATGGCCACAGTGGCCGGCAACCTGTTCGAATTGCGCCAGGTGAGTGGCCTGCGGCTCCTGGACATCCGACTGCCCGAAGACTTTGCCGCGGCCTACCAGGGACCCCGGTTCGGCGCCGAAGGCACGCGGCGGCTCGCCGGGGTGCATGGCCGCCCGCTGATCGGCACCATCATCAAGCCCAGCGTCGGTTTCTCTGCCGAGGAGACCGCCGCCCTCGTGGCCAAGCTGTGCGATGCCGGCATCGATTTCATCAAGGACGACGAGTTGCAGGCCGACGGACCCAACTGCCCCTTCAACGACCGTGTTGCCGCCGTGATGCGCGAGATCAACGCCTGCGCCGACCGGACCGGCAAGAAGCCCATGTATGCCTTCAACCTCACGGGCGACATCGAGGAAATGAAGCGCCGGCACGACGTCCTGCTCGCGCACGGCGCGACCTGCCTGATGGCGAGCATCAATTCGGTCGGGCTGGTTGGCATGATCGAACTGGCGAAATTCTCGCAACTCCCGATCCATGCGCATCGCAACGGGTGGGGCTACCTTTCGCGCCACCCCATGCTGGGTTGGTCGTTCACCGCCTGGAGCAAGATCTGGCGGCTGGCCGGGGCGGACCACATGCACGTCAACGGCCTCGCCAACAAATTCTCCGAGCCGGATGACAGCGTGATCGAATCGGCGCGCGCCTGCCTTGAGCCCATGTTCGCTTCCAAGCCGTGCACCGTGATGCCGGTGTTCTCGTCGGGTCAGACCGTCACCCAGGTGCCCGGCACCTATGCGGCCATCAACACCACGGATCTGATCGTGACGGCCGGGGGCGGCATCCTGGCGCATCCGGACGGACCGGGCGCCGGCGTGCGCGCCTTGCGCGAGGCTTGGGATGCCACGCTGCAGGGCGTCCCGCAAGCCGACTACGCGAACACCCACCCAGCGCTTCAGACCGCCATCGACGCTGCTGCATGACCGAAGTCCGCCCGCTCCCCTCCGGCCCGCTGATCGCCTTCTACGGCGACGACTTCACGGGGTCGTCGGCCGCGATGGAGGTGCTGGCCTTTGCGGGCCTGGACACCATCCTGTTCCTCGCGCCGCCGGATCCGGCGCGCCTGCAGCACTTCGCGCATTACCGGGCCATCGGGATCGCGGGAGTGGCGCGCTCGCGCTCCCCGGAATGGATGGACGAGCACCTGCCGCCCGTGTTCGAGTTGCTGGCCGGCATCGGCGCTCCCGTCGTTCACTACAAGGTGTGCTCGACCTTCGACTCCGCACCACACCTCGGCAACATCGGATGCGCTGCCGAGATCGGCCAGAAACGCTTTCCAGGCTGGATCCCGCTCGTGGTCTCGGACCCCGGCATGGGCCGCTTCCAGGCCTTCGGCAAGCAGCGATCGTGTCGCTGGACGTGCTCGATACGGAAACCCTGCGAGAAGCCGGGCGCCTCATGTGGACGCGCGGCGCCGCACCGCAGTTCGTGGTGGGCTCGCAGGGCGTCGAGCAGGCCTTCGTGGCGCACTGGCGGGCCGCCGGGCTCCTCTCTTCCTCCTTCGCCGGCGCCGCCAGTGCCCGCGTCGAGCGAATCGCCGCCGTGTCGGGCTCGGTCTCGCCGATCACCGCCGTGCAGATCCAGCACGCGACAGCGCACGGCTTCGAATCGATTCCGATGGATGCCCGGGCCGCGATCCATGAAGACTCGCTGGCCGCGGAGGTGGAGCGCGTCATCGGGATGGCGCGCAGCGCACTGGACCGGGGTCGCGATCCGCTGGTCTTCACAGCCACCGGTCCCGACGACCCGCGCGTTGCCGCGTTCCGCGAAGCCGTCAGGGTCGATGGCGCCCCCATGTCTGCCATCAACGACCGGTTGGGCGCAGCGCTGGGCGACATCCTGAACGCACTGGTCCGACAGTGCGGACTGCGGCGCGTCGTGATCTCGGGTGGCGACACCTCGAGCCACGCGACGTCTCGGCTCGGCATCGACGCCCTGACCGCCGTCGCGCCGTTGTCGCCGGGTGTGCCGCTGTGTCGTGCGCATTCACCCGATCCGGCCATCGACGGCCTGGAGATCGCACTCAAGGGCGGCCAGACGGGCGCCCCGGACTTTTTCACGGCCGTCAGAGACAAACACTGACTTCCCGACCACTTCCAAAGGACACACCATGAGATTGCAAGGAAAAATCGCCCTCATCACCGGCGGCGCACGCGGCATCGGCTTTGCCATTGCCACGGCGCTCGCACGCCAGGGCGCCGTGATCGCCATCGCCGACATCAATGCCCAGGGCGCCAATGCGGCGGCCGCCAAGCTGCGCGAGACCGGCGCGCAGGCACAGGGCTTCGTCGTCGACGTGGCCGACGCCCGCTCGGTGGAGACGCTGCTCAAGGACATCGTTGCCCAGCTTGGGCGACTCGACATCCTCATCAACAACGCCGGCATCGGCGGCAACACGCCATTCCTGGACATCACGATGGAGTTGTGGAACCGCACGATTGCCATCAACCTCACGGGCGCCTTCATCGTCGCGCAGGCCTGCGCCAAGCGCATGGTGGCGCAAGGCGAAGGCGGCAAGATCATCAACATCGCTTCGCTCTCGGGCCACCGCGGCGGCAACGGGCGTGCCGCTTACGGTGCCGCCAAGGCGGGCCTCGAATTGCTCACGAAGGTGATGGCGGTGGAACTCTCGCCCTACGGCATCAATGTGAACAACATTGCGCCGGGCGCCATCGAGACGGAGATGGCGGCCACCGCGCACGACGCAGCCACGCGCGCTGCCTACAACTATCTGGTGCCCATGGTGCGCTACGGCACGCCGGAGGAGATCGGCGACGCGGCGGTGTTTCTTTGTTCGGACGAAGCGCGTTACGTCCAGGGCCACACGCTCGACGTCGATGGCGGCTTCAAGGCGGCGGGCTTGATGTTCGGCGACCGCCAGGCCCCCAAGGTCAGCGGCTGAGCGCGCACGCACCCCATCGGAGGCTCCATCGTGACCCTGGACTTTGCGCCCATCCTCGAGCGGTGGCCCATGCTGATCGACGGTTCCCTGGTGACGTTGAAGCTGGCGGTGTCGGCCACGTTGCTCGGTTTCGTGATCGGCACGCTGTGCGCGATCGGTCGCGGCTCGCGCGTGCGCTGGCTCGCGGCGCTGTGCACGGGTTACGTGGAAGCTATCCGCAACACGCCGTTCCTGGTGCAGATCTTCATCGTCTTTTTCGGCCTGTCGTCCCTCGGGATCACGCTGAGCGCGTTTCTGGTGGCCATCATCGCGCTCACCATCAACGTCGGTGCCTACACGGGCGAGATCATGCGCGCCGGCTTCAACTCCGTGCACGCCGGGCAATGGGAGGCCGCCGAATGCCTGGGGCTGTCGCGGGCTCAGGTGTATTGGCATGTGGTGCTCCGGCCGGCCGTGGAGCGCGTCTACCCCTCGCTCACCAGCCAGTTCATCCTGCTGATGCTGGCCTCCTCGATCACCTCGCAGATCTCGGTGGCCGAGCTCACGGGCAACGCCAACTTCATTCAGGGCGCCACCTTCCGGCCGATGGAAACCTACATCACGATCGGCGCGATGTACTTCGGCCTGGCGTTGCTGATGCGGCTGGCGTTCTGGTTGCTGGGATGGGTGATCTTTCCTCGGCGCCGCCGTCTCGGCACGCCCATCTGAAGGACGAACACGATGCCCACCTTTGGTCTTCTTCACGTTCAATTCCTGCTCCAGGGCGCGCTGTGGACGATTGCGCTGTCGGCCTGCGCATTCGTGGGCGGGGGCCTCATGGGCCTGCTGATCGCCCTGTGCCGTGTTTCGCGTTTCGCGTGGCTGCGTGCCATCGCCTCGGCCTACATCCAGATCGTGCAGGGCGTGCCCTTGCTGGTGCTCATGTTCGCGGGCTATTTCGGCCTGCCGGCGCTCGGCGTGGGCGTGACGCCGCTGATGGCCGCCACGCTCTCGATGACGATATGGGTCGGCGCCTACCTCGGGGAATTCTGGCGCGGCGCCATCCAAGCCGTGCCCAAGGCGCAGTGGGAGGCCGCCGAATGCCTGGCGCTCAACAGTTTCCAGCGCATGTTCCAGGTGATCATTCCACAGGCGATCCGCAGTGCGACCCCCGGCACGGTCGGCTTCATGGTGCAGATCGTCAAGAACACCTCGCTGGCGTCGGCCGTGAGCTTCGTCGACCTGACGCGGGCCGGTCAGCTCATCAACAACTCGACGTTCCAGCCCTTCATCACGTTCATGGTGGTGGCGCTGATCTACTTTGTGCTGTGCTATCCGCTGTCGGTATGGAGCCGCCGGCTGGAGCAGCACATGGCGCGCGGCGTCCGCGCCACCTAGTCAACGACGGAAGAAGACCCCATGAGTGAAACTGTCCCATCCAATGCTGCACTGCCACCGAACAACATTGTGGAATTGCGCGACGTCTACAAGAGCTTCGGCAAGATCGAGGTGCTCAAGGGCGTGAGTTTCGAAGTCAAGCGCGGCGAGGTCACCGTCCTCATCGGCAAGTCAGGGTCGGGCAAGAGCACCGCACTGCGTTGCATCGACCGCCTTGAGACAATCGACGAAGGTCAGATCCAGGTTTGCGGCCATGTGCTGACCGACCCGGCCCTGGACTTGCGCCAGTTGCGCCTGGACGTCGGAATCGTGTTCCAGAGCTACAACCTGTTTCCTCATCTGACGATCGGCGAGAACATCAGGCTCGCACCGCGCAGCGTGAAGAAGATGAGCAAGGCGCAAGCCACCGAGCTCGCCAGGCAGTGCCTGGCGCAGGTGGGGCTGTCGGAGAAGTTTGACGCCTACCCCGAACAGCTCTCGGGCGGCCAGCAACAACGCGCCGCCATCGCGCGCTCGCTGGCCATGCAGCCCAAGGTGATGCTCTTCGACGAGGTGACTTCGGCACTCGACCCCCAATTGACGGGTGAAGTGTTGCGCGTCATCGAACATCTGGCCGAGGACGGCATGACGATGGTGATGGTCACGCACGAGATGAACTTTGCACGCAAGATTGCAGACCAGATTGTCTTCATGCACCAGGGAAAGGTCTGGGAACTGGGTTCCGCCAACGTGCTTGACGAACCGCGGACTGAAGAACTTCGCGACTTTCTTGCTCACGAGCTTCGTGCCAGGTGTGGAACGCCAGATCGAAGGTGCTGTTGTGCACCGAGTAGAGCACCTTGCCGCGCAGATCCTGGAACGCCTGCACGCTCTGCTCGGGGGTCATGTGCACATCGGGCCAGTAGGCGTCGTAAGCGCCGTTTTCCATGAGCGCCAGGTCGAAGCCGCCGAAGCGTTCGCCAATCTGCTTGAAGCCGCCGAAGTAGCCGGAGTCGCCGCTGTAGAAGATGCGCTGGGTGCCGCTCTGGATGACCCACGAGGCCCACAGCGTGCGGTTGCGGTCGTTCAGCGAGCGGCCCGAGAAGTGTTGCGACGGCGTGGCGGTGAGCTGCACGCCGTCGTGCGCGCCGGCCTGCCACCAGTCGAATTCCTCGATGCGTTCGGCCGGCACGCCCATGTCGATCAGCCGCGCCTTCACGCCGAGCGGCACGAAGTAGCGCTGCACGCGCTGCGCCAGGTATTCGATGGTCGGCACGTCGAGGTGGTCGTAGTGGTCGTGCGACAGGATCAGGCCCTCGATCGGCGGCAACTGCGCCAGTGTGAGTGGCGGCTTGTGAAAGCGCTTCGGCCCGATGAAGCTGAAAGGCGATACGCGCTCGCCGAACACCGGATCGATCAGCCAGAACTTGCCGCGCAACTTGAGCAGGTGGGACGAGTGCCCGAGCCGCACGATGTGGTTGGCCTCGTTGTCGAGCGCCTGCAATGCGGCCGGCGTGAGAGGCTGCACCGGGATCGGATCGACGGGCACGGTGTCCGTCTTGCCGCCGACAAGGAAGCGCGACCAGATCTTCCAGCTGGAGGCGCGCGGCAACGCATCGGGGTTGGGCGGATTGGCGAAGCTGCAGGTCTTGCCGTACTGCGGTGACACGGCGTATGCCGCATTGCAGCTGGCGGTGTTGGCGCAGCTTGCGACGAGAACGAGCGAAGCAAGTGCAATCAGGAAGCCGAGAGCGCGGGAGGTCATTGCGCGAGCTTACCCAAAGGCAGCCGTTTCAGCGGATGCCCTCGTGCTGCGCCACGGAGTGCCGGTCACGCGACCACACCTGAAGGACGAAGTCGTCTTCCTCATGCAGCACGAGCCTCGGCAAACCGATGCCCGCCAGCATGCCGTGCACGCGGTTGGTGGCCAGCGCACGCTCACGGAAATCGGGCCGCCAGTCGCATGCCACCAGCGTGCCGCCGGGCCCCAGTGTGGCAGCACAGAGCGCCGAGACTTTCTGCATGGCGGGCGCTTCGAGAAAGTAGCCGACCTCGCTCAGGACGATCAGGTCGAACGGCGCGGCGTCCACCGGCCAGTCTGCCGGAAGCGTGTGCGGCTCGACGCGCACGTTGCCCAGGCTGGCGGTGCGACGGCGTGCCGCCGCCACTGCATGCGCCGAGAAATCGCTGGCCAGCACGGCGTCGCAACGCTGTGCCAGTTCCACTGTGAGTTCGGCCGCGCCGCAACCCGGCTCATAGGCGCTGGCATAGCGCGCGCGTGGCAATGAAGCCATCAGAACGGCGCGTTTGCGTTGCTCGTACCAGCGGCTGCGCAGTTCGTAGGGGTCGTCGGTGGCCCCGTACATCGCTTCGAAGTAGTCCCTCCGTTCGCCGCTCATGCGAACAGGACCTCGTAGGGGCGCGCGGCGCGCTCGACAGTGCTGGCGCGCAGGATCGGGCCGGCGCCGGTCGAGTGGTCGAGTTGCAACTGGCTTTCGAACGCCTGCACCGCACGGCGCTTGCGACGCGATGCTTCGGCGTCCAGTGCGACACGACACGCCCGCCGCCACGGCATGCGTGCATCGCCAGGCGTCGCCCAGTGCCAGGCCCACACCGGGACCTCGATCAGGCGGGCGCCGACGCGGGCTGCCGCAAAGGCGCAAGCGTGGCCGGTGGCCTCGTGGTCGGGGTGACCGTCCATGCGCCAGGTCGTGAAGACGACGTCACCGGCCCGCAGCAACGGCAGCAGCGTATCGGCCAGCAGACCACGCAAAGGTTGCAGTCCGCCGTCCGGCAGGCCGAGACGCACCGGCGCTTCGGCCACGCCCAGCCGCTGCAGCGCACGGCGTGTCTCGATCGGCCGCACGCGCGCCAGTTCCTGCTCCGGCCACTGTTTCGAGCCGGGGTGGCTGGCCGTGCCGTCGGTGACCGCCACCACGCACACCTCGCGTGCCATGGCCGACAGTTGGGCGAGCAGGCCGCCGACCGACAGCACTTCGTCGTCCGGGTGGGGCGCGACGATCACCGCACGCGCGCCCTCCGGCACCAGCGTCTGCGCGGTCGCAGGCGTCACCAGCGCCATCTGCAGCCACGGGCGCCAGACGGTCTCCGGCGTCCCTTCGCCGTCGTCGATCAGGCGCTGCTCGCTCATCACAGCGGCCAAGGCGATCCCTCCGTCGCGAGCACGCGCTGACCCAGTGCAGCCAGGTCGCGCTCCGCATGCGACTGCCGCATGAAGACCGGCAGGTCGGCCATGGCGTGCGCAAAGCGCTCGTTGCGGCACAGCGGGCCGGCGCCCAACGCGCGACCGGCATGGCGCATGACGGCTTCGGCCGCCGCTTCGACTGCCAGCCGGCAGCGCAACGCCAGTGCCTGGGCGTTGGCGCCGGGCGCCGCGTCGATGGCCGCGGCAGACTCGCGCAGCAACGCAGCGGCGGCCGCGAGCGCGACATCGATCGCGCCCAGGTGCGCCAGCCGATGCGGCTCCTCGGTGGCGCGCGACAGCTCGCGTGTCATCGTGGCGATGCCCACCGCACCGCCCAGCCAACAGGCGGCGATGCCTGCGCCGCCATGCCAGAAGCCGGGGCGGCGGGTGTAGTCGCCCGGTGCGCCGAGCTGTATGCCGCGCGCCGCCTCGAAGACCACGTCCACGCTCTGGCTGCCTGCCATGCCGACGGCTTTCCACCCATTGCCGGTCACCGTGATGCCGGGCTGGTCCAGCGCGACGGATGCCAGGCAGGGTTCGCCGGCGGTGTTCCACCCGCTCACCACGGCATGGGTGACGCTGGGTGCACCCGAGCACCAGGCCTTTGTTCCATCGATGCGAAGTTGAGGCCCGCCGCCGTCGGCCACGAAAGCCAGACGCGCATCGGGCGGCTCCGCGCACCAAGTGCCCCAGAGGCTCCCGACGGGCGGTGCGGGCCCGTCGAGTTCGGCCAGGATGGCGAGCGCGTCGGTATGGCCTTCGAACAGTTTCACCAAGGGGAGGTCGTGCGCTGCCACTGCGGCCAGTCGTTGCCAGCGTGCGAGCGTTCGGCCAGAGCCGGGCAGCGGCAACTGGTCCAGCCCGGCTGCAACCAGGTGGCTCAGCGCCAGCGCGCGGCCATGCTGCTGCTGGAGGCGGGCCAAGGGGTCGTCGGTAGCGGGCGCGAGCATGGTGGGGCTGTCTCTCTTCGGGTGGCCCTGCAACTTAGGCGCCGCACGGCGGTGCAGCAGTCGGTGCAACGCGCCGTGCGATGTAGGAGGGCGGTGTCACCGGCCACCCGCTCTACGTCTTGCGCGCTATGGCCGCCGTCGCGCAGCGGCTGCACAGTCGGCCCCATGAACGACAGGCGCCACCCCCTCATCTACGTGCGCGGCTACGCGATGACCGAATCGGAGCGCGACGAGACCACGGCCGACCCGTTCTGCGGCTTCAACGTCGGGTCCACCGTGTACCGTGCCACCGTCGACAGGAAGGCGCCGGCGCAGAAGTTCGTGTTCGAGTCTCCGGTGGTTCGGCTGCTGGCCGACTACCAGTACCGCAGCGTCTACCAGAACGGGCTCGACATCCTCGACGACGACTGGAAGGCGCCGCCCGACGAAACGGGCAAGGACGTGGACGGCATTCCGGCCGCTTCGGTCGTCATCTACCGCTACTACGAGGGCGGTTCCGAACTGCTGGGCGACGGCAAGGCGCGGGACGTGAGGTTCTATGCGAAGGGCTTGAGCGACCTGATCCTGCGCGTCAAGGAACTGGTCGAAAAGCGCGAAGGCCCGCCTGGCCCCGAGGGCTTTCGCTGCTACCTCGCGGCGCACTCGATGGGCGGCCTGGTGGTGCGCGCGTTCCTGCAGAACCCGGCGCTCGGCGATGCGGCGGCACGCGCCTGCGTCGACAAGGTCTTCACCTACGCCACGCCGCACAACGGCATCGACATCGGCGGCATCAATGTGCCGAGCTGGCTCGCGGCCGGCGAGATGAACACCTTCAACCGCGAGAAGATGGCCGAGTTCCTGGCCACGCCCGCCATGGACGGCCGCGTCGACTACCTGCCGGCCACTGCCTTTCCACCGGAGCGGTTCTTCTGCATGGTGGGCTCGAACCGGGGCGACTATGAAGTCGCCAAGGGCCTGTCGCGCATGTTCGCCGGCCACGGCAGCGACGGGCTGGTGCGCATCGAGAACGCATCGCTCTGGTCGCGCGACAAGGACGGCCAGACCCGGCCGGTCGCCACCGCCTACACCTACCGCTCGCACTCGGGCTACTTCGGCATCGTCAACTCGGAAGAGGCCTACCAGAACCTGGTGCGCTTCCTGTTCTCGCCAACAAGGCCCGCGTGAAGCAGGATCGCCCGACGCTGGCCTACGCAATGACGCTCGGCGTGCGCGTGCCCGACTACCAGGTCAACAAGAAGTTCTGGCTCGACGGCCACTACGAGGGCAGCTCGCTGTTCCGCGACACGCTGGTGATCGAGCTCTCGCCGCCCGCGGCCGGCGACACGGCGAAGAAGTGGCAGGTGCATTACGGCTGGCAAACCGAAACCGCCGGCCGCGCCACGCTGCCGATCAGCTACCAGGAGGTCATCGACGGCAAGCTGCAGTTCGTGGTGCCGCTGTCGAGCACGGGCGCAGCGCCGGCAGCGCCGGGAATCTCGGGGAAGGTCCGGCTCGAAGTGAGTGCGTGGCGTTGAACAGATGGACGAGACGCTGCGCGAACTGGTCAGGACACGACGCGAGGCGCTGCATGGCGCCGACGACGGGCATCGCCCCTGGGGGCTCGCGCTGTCGGGTGGCGGCATCCGCAGTGCGACCTTCTGCCTCGGACTGATGAAGTCGCTGGCCGCGCGCCGGCAGTTGCTCAAGTTCGATCTGCTGTCGACTGTCTCGGGCGGTGGCTACATCGGCGCCACGCTCGGCCGCCTTTGTACCGACGCCACGTCGGCCGACGAGGTGCGCGAGATCGAGCGCGGCTTCGGCGACGTGGATCGCGCGCGCTTCGGCTGGTGGTTGCGTGCCAACGGGCGCTACCTGATCCCTGGCGGCATGCGCGACACGCTGTTCGCCACCGCGCTGTACCTGCGCAATCTGCTGGGCACGCACATCGAGCTCGCCATCGCGGCCAGCCTGATCGGCATGGCGCTGGCGGCCACCAACCTGCTGATGTGGGACGCGGTGTTTCGCGCGGTCGGGCTCGACAACTCGCAGCTCAGCACCGCGCAGGCCGCGATCCTGTGGCTGGTGCAGGGGGCGACGCAGGTGCCCACCCTGTGGTTCACGGCCGTCGGGCCGTTCCTCGCGTCGATCGTGCTGGCCTGCGCCTACTGGTCGGTGCGCGACAAGCCCTCGACCGCGTTCCTGTGGACGCAGGTCGCCATGTGGTGCGGCTTGAGCCTCGGCGCCTGCCGACTCGGCCCGATGCTCGTGGACGTGGCCAGCGGCCCCGCCTGGCTCGCCCCGGCCTTCGTCGCCTTTGCGCTGTGCTGGGTTCTGGGCCTCGGATGGGTGTTGTGGCGCAGCCGGCACCGCACGGCGGCGCAACAGCGCAACGAACTGACCGACGCACTCGCCTCGGTGCTCAACTGCGTGATGGTGATCGGCTTGCTCGGCCTGCTCGATCGCAGCGCCTGGTGGCTGGCCGCCGAGAACCAGGGGCAGCGTGTCTCTTACGGCGCCGTGCTGCTGGTGCTGGCCGGCGGCTTGCGCGCGGTGTTGCCGACACTGCTGTCGCAGAAACAGCAGGCACCGGGCATCGGCAAGACCGCGTTGCTGACGCTCGCCAGCCTGCTCGGATTGCTGCTGGCCTTCTGCCTTGCCGCCTGGTGGATTGGCGTGGTGTACGCGGCCGTGCTGCTGCCGGTGTTCCAGCCCGAAGGCCTGGAGTTCTGGCGCGGCTGGGCCTGGCTCGGCACCATGGCGGTGGTGATCGGCGCGTATGCGGTGCTCACGGGCGGCAACTTCGCGTTCCTCAACATCTCGTCGCTGCACATGTTCTACAAGGCGCGCATCGTGCGCGGCTACCTCGGCGCGGCCAACGGCAAGCGGCTCGGCGCCCGCCCGACCGAAGCGGTGTCCGGTCTGCTGCCGCCGCAGGTGCCGGTGGGCGAAGTCGATGCGCACGACGACATTGCGCAACTGAACTATGCGCCGCACCGCCACGGCGGCCCGGTGCACCTGGCCAACGTGTGCGTGAACCAGACGCACGACCCGAAGCAGAAGCTCTTCAACCGCGACCGCAAGAGCCTGCCGCTCACCATCGGGCCGCTCGGCTGGATGCAGGCCGGCGGCTCCGAATGGGCGCAGGCGCATGGCGATGGCGCCATGACGCTCGGGGCGTGGACAGCGATCTCCGGTGCGGCCTTCGCGCCCGGGCTGGGCCGCCTCACGCGGCGCGGCATCGCGGCGCTCACCGTGTTTTCGGGCCTGCGCCTCGGTTACTGGTGGAACAGTGCCGAGGCCGGCATCCTGCAGCGCGGCGCCGTGGTGCACGGGAGCAAGCTGCTGCTGAAGACGCGCTTCCTGCTGCTCGAATGCTTCGGCGCGTTTCCGGGCAGCAGTTCGGCCAACTGGTACCTGAGCGATGGCGGGCATTTCGAGAACACGGGTGCATGGACGCTGCTGCGCCAGGAGGCCGCGCTGATCGTGATCGCCGACTGCGGCGCCGACCCCGACTACCGTTTCCGTGACCTGGAGAACCTGATCCGGCGCGCCCGCATCGACCTGAATGCCGAGATCACTTTCATGCGCCCGCGCGCCGGTGTCGACTGGCCGTACCTCGGAGCCTTCGGCTCGCTCAACGACCTGGCCTCCAGCACCAGCCAGGCCTGCCTGGCGCTCGCACAGGTGCGCTACGCGAGCGGCGCGACCGGGCAGATCGTGCTGGTCAAGCCCAACGTGTCCTCTGCGCTGCCGGTCGACCTGGTGAACTTCAAGGCCGCCAATCCGCTCTTTCCGCAGCAGCCGACCACCGACCAGTTCTTCGACGAGGCGCAATGGGAAAGCTACTTCCGGCTCGGTGCCGAGATCGGGATGCGCCTCGAAGGCGAACTGCTCGACCAGATCGCGGCGGGCGCGCCGGGCTTGTTCGTTCAGGACGACGGCCAGGGCTTGGCAGCTGCACCGGCGCCCGACAGCCTGGCGACGACGACGACAACGACGGCGGCAAGCCGGCTGCAGGCCCGGGTGATCCGCGCCGGCGCGGTGACCGCCACGGTCGGGCTCGGCACCGCGGCCACGTTCGCCGTGGCGGCGTGGCAGGGCATCGATACCTGGCGCGCGCAGCGGGCCGAAGCCGAGCGCTCCGAGAACGCGGCCTTCAAGGACCTGAGCCAGCTGTGGGCGCGTCTGCGTGCCGGGCCCAACGCGGGCGACGCGCCGGCCCTGCTGGCGGCCGAGCTGCTGCGCACCGGCGACCTGCTGTGCCGCGACGGCGGCGACAACTTCATGGCCAAGTTCAGGTTGTCCGTGCGCATCGTGGACGATGCCAAGGTGGCCTGCGGCAAGGAGCCTGTCGAGGCACGCGCCCCCGCGTGCGTGCGACTGCTGGACGCCGACAACGGCATCAGCTGCCTGCAGCCCACGCAAGCGCCTGCGTGCGTGCCGCGCTATTGGGCGCGCGACTACACCGGCCTGACCGGCTCGTCGCAGAACTGCAGCGGCACCCGGCCGATGCCCTGGCCTGCGGTGGCATGGCTGCACGGCCTGCTGCCGCGCGTCGCGAACCCGGCCGCGGGCCAGGCCACCGACGTGGAAGCGGCGCCGGCCGCGGGCACCGGATTCGGCAGCGGCTACGGCAGCGCCGTGCCATCGGCACCCGCCGGCGCAAGCACCGCCTGCACCGGCATCACGGTCTATGCACAGATCTACGGGCCGTCGATGCGCAGCCAGGTGCGCGAATGGCGTGCCCGCTGGCGAACGCTCGGCGCATCGGTGCCGCCCACCGAAGACGTGATCAGCACGTCGCAGCGCGCCGGCCGCTCGCCGCCGGCCGGCCATGCGGTGCCGACCATGATCGTGCAGAACGAGGAGGCGCGCGCCTGCGCCGAACTGCTGATGCGCGAAGCGCCGTTGTCGCGCGACCAGATCTGGCAGGTGCTCAAACGTCCGCCGACGCCCAAGAGCACGCCCGGCGCCATCGAGGTCTGGCTGCCGCGGGTGCAGGAGACGGGGTACTGAGCCTGTGCTTTCGGTCCGGGCGCCGTGAGGCGGCGTGACGTGCGAGATGACCCTGATCCACGCAGGGCGATGGGTTGGTGGAATCCCTGAGCCGGGACTGAAACCGGTTTCATACAATGGCGGCAATGAACTACCAATTCCAGTTCGACGCGGTCTTCGCGGCCTGGCCCCTGCTGCTCAAGGGAACGTGGATCACGGTCCAGCTCTCGCTCGCGGCCACCGTGCTCGGGCTCGTGGTCGCGGTCTTCTGTGCATGGGGCAAGACGTCGGGGCCCGGCTGGCTGCGCTTCTTCATCAACGCGTACATCGAGGTGATCCGCAACACGCCGTTCCTGGTTCAGTTGTTTTTCTTCTTCTTCGCGCTGCCGGCCATCGGCCTGCGCTGGTCGCCGCAGACCGCGGCGCTGGTGGCCATGGTGGTGAACCTCGGCGCCTATGCCACCGAGATCATCCGCGCCGGCATCGAGTCGATTCCGAGGGGGCAGATCGAGGCGGGCAGGGCGCTCAACCTCAAGGGGTGGGAGATCTTCCGCTTCATCATCATCAAGCCCGCGCTCAAAGCGATCTACCCCGCGCTCACGAGCCAGTTCATCCTGCTGATGCTGAGCTCTGCCGTGGTGTCGGTGATCTCGGCCGACGACCTCACCTCCGTGGCAGCCAACCTGCAATCGCAGACCTTCCGCAGCTTCGAGATCTACATCGTCGTGGCCGCCATCTACCTGGCGCTGGCGATGGCGTTCTCGGCGCTGTTCAAGCTGATCTACCAGCGCACGCTCAACTACCCCGATCGGCGCTGAACACGATGCGTACCTTTGGTTT